>JBCAWP010000327.1:0-2465 GCA_038534535.1 Pseudomonadota bacterium | reverse complement strand
AAATGGCCGTCACTCTGATCAAGGACCATGGCGGCGGCAAAGTCTCAAAGCCCATCGTCGCCGGCGCTCCACTCGTCCGGGAGGACAAGGTCACTTTCTACCCGGCCGACGTCGTCCGACTGACCGGAATAGATGTGAAACTCGCGGACATGAAGCGGATGGTCCGCGACCTCGGCTTTGAAGTCGAAGATGCCGGCGATGCGTGGTACCTGACAGTTCCGACATGGCGGTTCGATATTGAGCAATCGGCTGACCTCGTTGAGGAGATTGCCCGAATAATCGGATATCAGGCACTGCCGCAGGCCTCTCTGCCGAAGCCCGAGAAAGGCATTCGCGCCATACCAACGCCGCTTCAGCAACGCGTGCGGACCGCACGCCGGATCATGGCAGCGCGCGGCTTCCTCGAAGCTGTGACGTGGAGCTTCATGGCAAAAGACCATGCTGCCCTTTTTGGCGGCGAAGATGCGACGCTCGAAGTTGCCAATCCCGTCGCCAGCGACCTGAACCAGATGCGCCCCTCGATCCTCGGAAACCTCGCCCGCGCCGCCCAGCGCGGGGCTGACTATGGTACGCCGGGCCTCCGCCTGTTTGAAGCCGGGCCAATCTATCTGGGCGACGGACCGAAAGACCAGCGCGCCGTCGTGGCGGGTCTCGTCCAGCCCACCATGGCCCGCCACTGGCAGGGCAAAGCTGCCGAATACGACGCTCAGGCCGCAAAGGCGGATCTCTATGCCGTGCTCGAGGCGTTGGACCAGCCTCCCCGACGTTTCCAGGTTGCCGAGCCTCGGCAGGGTCACTGGCATCCGGGAAAAGCCGCGCGGCTGACGCTTGGGCCGAAAACGACCGTGGCCCATTTTGGCGCACTACATCCGCGGGTTCTAAGAGCTCTGGACGTCGACGGGCCCGTCTATGCGTTCGAGTTGAACCTGCAGGCACTACCAAACATGAAGATTACCGCAACCAAAACGAAACCGGTTTTGGAGACTGCAGACCTCACACCTATACGGCGCGACTTTGCCTTCGTGCTCGACGAATCCGTGGCGGCCAGTGATGTGATCCGCGTTGCTGAAAAGACGGATAAAACGCTGATCACAGGGGTGAGTGTCTTCGATGTCTATCAAGGTGCGAATATCGGCGAGGGAAAGAAATCGATTGCCGTGGAGGTAACGATCCAGCCGCGCGGTGAAGCGATGACGGATGCGGACATCGACGCGCTTTCGCAGAAAATCATTGCCGGTGTTGAAAAAGCGACCGGCGGCACCTTGCGCGCTTAATTAGGATTCGGGCGCGGTCAGCGGCTTGTTGATATTGTCAAGAATATCGAGCGAGCGTTGCCATAGGGCCGGGCCGGCGTCCGTATCGTAGCATTTCTCATCCATCGGCTTTTCGGTCTTCATATGCAGATAAAGGCCGGTCTTGCCTTCCACCTCATCGGCCGTGGCAAGATAAAGGAACGGCGGTGCAGCCTTGTCCGGATGCTGAAACCCAATCGTGAAGATGGCGCCCAGCACCGCACGCAACAGGGGCGGCGCGTTCCGGATAATGTTCGTATTCACAGGGCCAGGGCAGATCGGAAATACGGACACGTCCGGCGTGTCTTCCAGCATCAAACGCCGGGACAATTCCATCGCAAACGTGTTGAGCACCAGCTTGTAATAGGAATAGTTCGCGATCCCGCCCGCCGCGCCATACTCATGAAAGACCCCCAGCGTCTCTAGATTAATGGCCTGCGCTCCCCGGTGGCTATCCGAGGACGTGAACATCAGGCGTGGGATAGGATCACCCACAGCCCGGTTCCCGGCATAGGTCGCATTCGCAATCACACCGGCCTGCAGCAGCCGGTTCACGAGATAAAAATTCGCCAGATAGTTCACCTGGAAGAGTTCTTCGAGGCCATAGCGCGTTCGCATGGCCCGCGCGGCGCCGAGCCCTGCATTGAAGAGCGATACGTCGAGAGAGATCCCGCTGGCCTTCAGTTTCTGGGTGAACGCATCAAGGGAATCGAAGTCGCCATGGTCCAGGTGATAGAGATGGATATCGGGATTGCCCGTTTCGGTGCGAAGCCTCTCCGCAGGGTCCGGATCGAGCGTCCGGCAGCCCATGATGAGCGTTGCGCCCCGCTCTGCCCAGAGCTTCGCAACCCCCCATCCAACACCTGAATTGGCGCCCGTCACCAGGCAGGTTTTCCCCTCCAGCCTGTCATTGTCATCAATTGGCCGCGTATTGGGCTTTACACGAACGAGCTCTTTTGTTCCTACAAGTACCGCCTCGACGGGGTTCTTGAATCGTCCTTTGTTGCCCGTTTCGGTCATTTAAATCGTCCTTGCCGGAGAAAGAGTGCCCATGAACCCGCACCTGAGCAAAAATAGTGTCTATGGCAAGTCACGCTCACTTATGATTGTCACCCTCGCCTATGGGCTGGCCCTAATCGCAGCCCTTGGAGCGTTCCCGTATTTTGCGGATTG
>JBCAWP010000326.1:0-2495 GCA_038534535.1 Pseudomonadota bacterium | reverse complement strand
GAAGGCTGCGGCGACTGTTCCACGAAATCGAACTGCTTGTCCGTGGAACCCGTTGAGACCGAGCTTGGGCGTAAGCGCCGCATCAATCAGTCCACGTGCAATACCGACAAATCATGTCTCAATGGGTTCTGCCCAAGCTTTGTGACGATCAAAGGGGCTGAGCCGGCCTGGACGGACAAACCGCGTCCGGAGATTGATACAACGGCCTTGCCCATCCCTGAGACACCGAGCCTTAACCAGCCCTGGAACCTCGTTTTCACGGGCGTTGGAGGCACGGGTGTCACGACTGTGGCCGCGATCCTCGCCATGGCTGCCCATGTGGACGGAAATGCCGCTTCCGCACTCGACATGACTGGCCTCGCGCAAAAAGGCGGCCCGGTCCTGTCGCATGTGCGCTTCGCCCGGGAACCGGACATGATTTCGACAGGGCGCGTTCCGCCGGCGAGCGCCGATCTATTGATCGGCTGCGATCTCGTGGTGGCGGCCAGCGGAGACGCGCTGAATCTGATGTATGCAGAACGAACCGCCGCCTATGCGAATAGCGACGTAACGCCAACGTCTGAGTTCATCCGTGATCGGTCTAAGCGGTTCGAAAGTGACCTTCTCTCCGTCCGTGTGAAGCGCCAGGCCCGCGAATTTGCAATGTTCGACGCCGAAGCCCTCGCCGTCGGATACATGCATGATGCGATCTACACGAACATGATCATGCTGGGCTATGCGTGGCAGAAGGGGCAGGTCCCGGTGACGCTGCGCGGCTTTTACCGCGCTGTGAAACTGAACGGTGTGAAGATAGAAGACAATATGCGCGCCTTCGATCTTGGCCGGCTGGCCGCCGAAGATCCGGCGCGCCTCAATGCCATGTCTGACCCGCGTGGCGATACGGCGGAAAAAACGCTGAGCGAGCTGATCGCAGATCGCATCCGCCGGCTGACAGCTTACCAGGATGCAGCCTATGCGGAGATATACCGCAAGATCGTCAACCGGGTGAGAGCGGCGGAAACAGAGCTTGGCCTTGGTGAAAGTTTGGCGCGGGCGGCGGCAACATATGCCTATAAGCTTATGGCGTATAAGGACGAGTATGAAGTCGCACGGCTCTATACGGACGGAACATTTGAGGCGCGCCTACGGGAACAATTCAAAGGCGGGAAAATCCGCTTCCACCTCGCCCCGCCCATCCTTTCGAAGACGGATGCCCATGGCCATTTGATCAAGCAACGCTTCGGCCCATGGATGATGAAAGCGTTCGCGCTTCTGAAACGGTTTAAGGGGTTGCGCGGGACGCGGTTCGATCTCTTTGGATATACCGAAGAGCGCAAAATGGAGCGTCGCCTGCGCGATGAATACCTGGCGCGCCTTGAAGTGCTCGCGAATGGTCTGACCAAGGAAAATCACACTCTGGCTGTGAAGATTGCTTCGATCCCGGATCAAATCCGCGGTTATGGCCACGTGAAGGAAGCCGCTGTCGATAGCGCCCAGGCCTATGAAACGGCTCTCTGGACGCATTGGCCCGAGGGGCACGTGCCAGAACCGACCGGGAAAACGACCCTGATTGCCGCGGAATAGGTGTCATGTCCGGTCGATTGATCGGCATGGCGCGCCGAGGGGAACGGCGTGCACCGATGGAGCTGATCACGACGGGCGAGATCACGGCATCTGCCGGGCTGGTCGGCGACTTTAAAGGCGCGAAACACCCGACCCGGCAGATTACGATACTGGCGAATGAAGACTGGCAGTCAGCTCTCACCGATTTGCCAGGGGAAGCGGCGTCCCTGCCCTGGACGGTTCGCCGGGCAAACCTGCTGATAGAGGGCCTCCGTTTACCGCGGGCCAAAGGCGCTGTCCTTCACCTGACAGAGGTCGCGCTTGAGGTGACCGGCCAGACCTGGCCGTGCAAACGAATGGACGAGGCCTATCACGGTTTGCGTAAGGCCCTGTCGCCGGACTGGCGCGGCGGTGTGACGTGCCGGGTTTTGGCCGGCGGACCCATCGCGCTGGGGGACCCTATTACGCTGATCTCATCTCCGCCGGAGACGGTTCGGCGATTGCCCTAATCGCCCGTCACGCGGGGGTCATCTTCCGGCAAAGGCGTCCAAGTCTGGGTTTGACAGATCGGACCGACACAGCCCTGGAGCTTCAGATTGCCGTCGTCGCGAACAGACACTGCCGAGCGATAGGTTCGGCCGTTCTCAGCATTATAGATGCGGCCCCGGCGCCAGCGGTCCCCCGATCGTTCGAAGCCCGACAGCATCACCATGCCTTTGACAGGTCGATCCCGGAGTTCGGGATCCGGATTGTTGATATCGCGGTCGCTTACGGCATTCGTTTCATCAAACCAGACAAGCGTGCCGCAGGGCGTGCCGTCACCGATTGCGGGGCGGGTTTGAGCCTGACGTTTCAGAACTAGTCGGTCACGACGATCTGGTCCGCCGTCATGCCTCTTACCCCATCGAGCCGGATGACCACGATGCCGGGGTTCAACGTGCTGTGTGCGTAAG
>JBCAWP010000325.1:0-2499 GCA_038534535.1 Pseudomonadota bacterium | reverse complement strand
CAGGGAAGGGGCGCTATCGCTTCAAGCTGGTCAAACATACCAGGATTGCACCCAGGGATGATCTCGTCTGCACTGACATTCCAGACGCCACACCAGAACTCATTCGAGCATACGCCCTAGACGATGAGCAAGCACTGTTGGCGATCGTGCGTTACAACAGGCTCATAGACACGTTCTTGGGGCTGACGACATACAGCCTGCAAAACCACCTGCGAACGACCGTGCAGGATATCGGGCAGATCGAGATTGATGAGCTTTACATAGGTTTGGACAAACGAGGGTGTCACTTTGTGATTCCGGTCCAAGCGAAAGGCGGAAAAGATCAAATCGGAATCGTTCAAACGAGTCAGGACATCAGGTTCGTAGAAGATAGATTCCCTGGCATGCGGTGCCGCGCTATCGCCGCGCAATTTATGCAAGACGAGATTATCGCTCTTTTCGAGCTAACCTTGCAGGATGACGAGATCAAGGTTGTTGAGGAGCGGCATTATCGGCTTGTTCCAGCCAAGAAGCTCGATCAGACAGCCATTAGAAATTACCACGACTGATTTCGATCAGTCTGGAGGTGTTCCTAAGGTTGCGAACCTGTTGTGCTCAGCGCCTAGAAATAAACAAGACAACCCTCTCGGCAAAGTCGGTCAATTCGGTATCGTTGATAGCTTCCGTCTCCCAAGCCGCATTCGTGTCATGGTGAAACTTGTTGGCATAGTCGAGCAGACTTCGCAGCTCTGTCACATCGGCCTGGGCCATAATTGTGCCAGGACGTTGGTTACAAACGCCAATAAACGGACCAAGCAGTTGCCCTGGCGGAAACTCCATTGGGTATGCAACCCGCATGAATGCTTCGAGAGTTGGTCGCAGCGCTTCAGCAACCTTACGCTCGATCTGCGGGCCACCTGACTGGATGTAGCCAGCAATCATCTCATACCGTTTATCGTGCTCTGTGATGCTGTCGGTACGAACATCCCATTCGGCAATCTCAGACCCGCTTGCAGCGCGGGCGAGCCGGTAAGCGGAGCGGTCGTTCGTACTGGCGTCTTCCCATAAGGCACATAGAAAAGGCTTCGAGTGAGAAAGCACAATCATCTGAGCAACCTTAGCCTTTAGCCCGCGCATCTCCTGACGGGTCCGCAGCGTTCTGTGCTCATCTAGGCTGGTCATCGGGTCGTCAATCACGACGATCTTCTGCGCTAGGTTGGAGTCCTGATCCAGCGACGCGAAAAAGAAAGCCAATGCCAGCGTGTTCCGATCACCTGCACTTAGAGTGTTTCGGAAAGACGGCCCTTCAGATGCAGTGACATTGACGTCCTTCTGGTTAATCACAACGCAGTAGGATGCAGATGATCCCGCACGGTTGTTGACCGACTTCATCTTACCCAATCTGAAAGAAGCGTTGAACCTAGTCAGAAAATCATTGATCGCCGTCTCATAGGTCGGGAATATTTGGTGACGATAGTTGTCGAGTGCGGTCCGTGCAGCATCGCGTTGCCCTTCGGTGTCCGCTTTCGCGGTCTTCTCGTCTATGTACTCCTGACAAAGCACGGCAACCGCTGGCTCAAACCTTGCTTTACGAGCATTCAGCTTTGCCAGATCGCCTTGAAGCGCGGAAACATCGTCGGCAGCTGCCTGTTCTTTCACCACATCAATCGCCTCGTTGCAGCCAACAAGCCGGTCAGATAGCTGCGCAATCTCTTCGATGCGGCGACGATATGTTTGAATGGCACCGACAGCATCTGGCGAAAGGATCGTCACCTCTAACGGTGATGCGGCCTTTTCTCTGAGAGCCTGCAAAGCCGCTTCCCGTGCAGCCGTCCATTCGCGGGAGATAGCAGCCGTATCGACATCAATCTCTGGTAACTCAGCAAAGTCCTTCCAAAACTCATGCGTTTGCACGGCTGTCCGTATGCTGCGCTCAAATGCAACCGGAACATCTCCACCGTGCGTGTCTCGTACACTGATTCCAGTTTGACGTATTGATGCCTTCAACTCTTTATAGGCGTCGCTGAAATAGGCCTGATAATGAAGGATCAAGTCAGAACCATTTAAGTCCTGGGCGCAAAATGGGCATGTGTCTGCTCCTGTGTTTTCGGAAACTGTCGCGACATGCCCCATGCCTTCAGCAACCCAAGTCTCACCATTATTCGCCAAAGCACCGAGATGCTCACGAACGCGCTCTGCTGCATCCAACTCCAGGTTTTCGAGAGTAAGGCCTAGCACCGCATTGATCGCATCAATGTCAAAGTCCGGCAGGCGAAACGGCATAAAGCCAGACCGCTGCCGAATGGCATCGCTTGCCTTTGCCGCTGCAAGCCGCCGCCCTGCCTCCTCGATCTTCGCTTCTATGGCTGGATCATCCTCCAGATCACAAAAATCTGCGACATTGAACGGGCCACGGGCGTTGCCTGGTATCGCATCACCCTTCTCACGTAGGCTAGTGTTGTGGGCGTCAATCTTGGCGACGAGTTCCTGCAGTTGAGAATTCAGAGCGACACCCTGTGC
>JBCAWP010000324.1:0-2504 GCA_038534535.1 Pseudomonadota bacterium | reverse complement strand
AATTACAACACCGCTTTGATCCATGATCTGATGGCCTACGCGAAGATCAAGGATCAAAGCGGTGTTGTAATTGCACACGCCAATCCGCTTCACGAGACCCTTCTCGACCAGCTTTTCCATCGCAGTCCAGGTTTCATGCAGCGGCACCGGCGCGCGCATCATGACCGGGTTTTCCGCCTCCGGATCGGCGAGCCATTCGGGAGGGTAGCGTTCCTCAATCGGTACATATTGGAGCGCGATGGGAAAGTGGATGAGATAGAGATCGAGATAGTCGAGTTGCAGATCAGAAAGTGTCTTTTGGCACGCGTCTTCGACATGCTCCGCGGCGTGAAATGTGTTCCAGAGCTTCGACGTGATCCAGAGGTCTTCACGCGCCACGAGGCCATCGGACATGGCCCGCGCCAGACCTTCTCCAGATTGTTCTTCGTTGGCGTAGTCGGCTGCGCTGTCGAAATGGCGATAGCCCGCGCGTACCGCTTCAATCACGGTGTTGGCGGTGTCTGCTTGCGGGATCTTCCAAAGGCCGAAACCGACCGGGGGCATTGTGTCCATTAAGGGTTAGTCCTCGTCCTTAAAATTGATTTTGACCGGCATTCCGGTAGCGATGCTTTGCTGCGCGGCGGCTCCCATGACAACGCTGCGATAGCCGTCTCGCGCAGTGATCTGCGGCTTGCCGCCAGAGGTCAAGGCCGCGTGGAAATGGCGCATCTGGTAGTAGGTCGCGCCGTGGTGATCGCCCGCCGCGAGCGCCTCGGCCGGTGTGGCGATGGGCTCGATATGCGGCCCCGTCCGGTCTCGCGGAGACCAGATGACGTTAGCGCTGGGCAGTTTCACCTCAAGCTTGCCCTTGGGGCCGACAGCGCTGATCTCTTCCTGATCCTGCGACCCTTCGGCGAACATGCACAGGTCGAGCACCGCGCGCGCTCCGCCCGCGAAATCAACGATCACAAAGGCGTTGTCGATGATGTCGGGCGTCTCGCCGTCATAACGTTCATCGAGATGGTTCACATCCTGTCCGCCGCTGGCGAACATACGCACCGGCTCATCTTGGAGGATATGCCGCATCAGGTCGAAGAAGTGGCAGCACTTCTCGACCAGAGTTCCGCCGGTGTTGCGGTTGAATCGGTTCCAGTCGCCGACTTTGGGCAAGAAAGGAAAACGGTGCTCGCGGATCGAGAGCATCGTGATCGGTCCCGCTTCGCCAGAATGCACCCGTTCGGTAAAGCGAGTGGCAGGCGGCATAAAGCGGTATTCGAGGCCAACCCAGAAAAGCGGCTGATAGTGACGCACCGTCCTTTCCAGCGCCAACGAATCTTCGAGCGTGGTGCACATCGGCTTTTCCAGCAGGACTGCGCAGCCTGCATCCATCACTGGCTTCACCACCTCAAAGTGCGTGAAGTTTGGCGAGGCGATGATGACGGCATCGGGCTTCGCCATGGCCAGCATCTCGTACGAGTCTGCGAAGACCGCAACGCTCCGACCCAGGCGCTTAGCCTCTTTGCTCGCCCATTCGCGCGATCCCGCATCCGGATCCGCAATTGCGACCAGCTCAGCGCCCTCGACCAAAGCGATATTGCGCATATGCTCGCGGCCCATCATGCCGCAGCCGATAATCGCGTAGGTGCGTGTTGAACTCATGGCCGCGCCTTTGATCGCCTCACCCCGGTTTGGCAAGATTTACCGCCGCTGCCACACCGTAAAGCTACCCGGAACAATCACCGGTTTGCCGATCACCGGTTTGCCCTCAACCATGCCCGCCGCGTTGACGGGAACAGACGAATAATTGAACGCCAGCGTGTGGGTCGCGGTGCGCCGGACGCGAAGGCCCTTCTTCATCGGGGTCAGCTCGACCTTGGCCTCCTTCGCCATGCGCGTGATCAGCAGGCCGAGCATGCCCTGATCGGGCCACGCCGCGACATAGCGGACATGATCGTTGCGATAGACATAGGCCTGGCGTCCAAGAGCAAATTCGCTTTCCATCCGCGTCTCGACATCTTCGTGCCATCGCGAAACCGCCCAGCCTTCGGAGGTTTCACGGATACCGGGGCGTAGGCTTTCGACGCGGGTGACGCGCATTGGTAAGACATCGCGCAAATCGCCCGGCGGCAGGCCATCAGGGATCGTGAAATTCTCAGTCTTGCTGCCAGAGCGTGGGCCGATCAGGACGCGGGCTTTGATCCCGGCGATCTTCTCGGCAAAGCCATCGGGGACAATCGGCAAGGTCGGCACGAACACCATAGCGTATCCGGACAAATCCGCATCAGGAGAGACGATGTCGATATCCAGCCCCTTACGCCGCAAGGCGGAGTACCAAGCGAAGGCCAGTTCCAGATAGTTGAAGCTTTCGCCCTGCGGCTGAATGCCGCACACCCAAGCGGCTTCGTATGAGAACACGAGCGCGACGGGTGCTTTGGCGAAATCGGCTTTGCCCAACGCCTCAAGCGCTTGCGCCGCTTGGCGCACTTCGGGCGTGGCTTCGGCTTCGGTGCTGTCGGGGCGCAGGA
>JBCAWP010000323.1:0-2525 GCA_038534535.1 Pseudomonadota bacterium | reverse complement strand
ACAAGAAGCTGATGGGCCTTGAAGGCCAACTCATGCGCCGGGCCGATGCGCACGGTGTGCCGCGCAAGCAATTCCTAGACAACTATATCGGCCGTGAACTCGAGCCGGACTGGGTCGAGACCGTGAGCGCGATTTCGAAGAAATGGGAAAAGTTCGCGAATGCCGAGGCGGACCGCATCGCCAATATCCGCGATGAAATCTCGACCGTGTCTCAGGAAATCGGCGTCCCGATCGATGATTTCCGGCGTATCGTACAAACGGTCCAGAAAGGCGAGCGTGAAGCCCGCGTCGCTAAGAAAGAGATGGTGGAGGCCAATCTGCGCCTCGTGATCTCCATCGCGAAGAAGTACACCAATCGCGGCCTTCAGTTTCTGGATCTCATCCAGGAAGGCAATATCGGCCTGATGAAAGCCGTCGATAAGTTTGAATATCGCCGTGGCTATAAATTCTCGACCTATGCCACCTGGTGGATCCGACAGGCGATCACCCGGTCGATTGCCGACCAGGCTCGCACGATCCGTATCCCGGTGCATATGATCGAGACGATCAACAAGATCGTGCGGACCCAGCGCCAGATGCTGCATGAGATTGGCCGTGAGCCGACACCTGAAGAACTCGCCGAGAAGCTTGGCCTGCCGCTCGAAAAGATCCGCAAAGTGCTCAAAATCGCCAAGGAACCGATCTCGCTTGAGACCCCAATTGGCGACGATGAAGACTCCAATCTTGGGGATTTCATCGAAGACAAAATGGCGCTTCTCCCCGTCGATGCGGCGATCCAGTCAAACCTTCGCGAGACGACGACGCGTGTGCTGGCCTCCCTCACCCCGCGGGAAGAACGCGTGCTGCGCATGCGGTTCGGCATCGGTATGAACACAGACCACACGCTCGAAGAAGTCGGCCAGCAATTCTCGGTGACGCGGGAACGCATCCGTCAGATCGAGGCGAAGGCACTCCGTAAGCTGAAGCACCCGTCGCGCAGCCGCAAGCTGCGTAGCTTCCTCGATACCTAGTGTCGAGGCGTCCTGTCCCGGTATCGTCTTGAGCGCTGGCGTCTGGGCACAAACCACTATTGTTCGCTCGGTCCTGCGGCCTAGTGGGCGTGAGAGTGCGGCTAAAAACACCCTCGAGGGCACCTGCTTCGAAGATAAATCCCTGCGCCCGGCGCTTTTACAATATAAAATAACAGTGTAAAGCGGCCACGCCGAGCGTGATCGAAGCAGCCTGTTAGTGCGGCTTTTCTTTCCTAGACAGATTTTGCTTGGTTCGGAAAAGTTGGGGTCGGGAATATGCTAGAAATCATCCGCGTCGAATCGGGTGCTCAGAAGCGCGCTTTCATAGAGCTACCGTACGAGATCTATCGCGGAAGTGCGACCTGGACGCCACCACTCCGGATGATGGAGGCGGACCGCTTCAATCCGAAGAAAAATCCGGGGCTCGACAAACTGGACGTGGCATATTGGCTCGCTTATGCGCGGGGGAAGCCCGTTGGGCGGTGCGCAAGTTTTGTCAATCGGGCCCATCTGGATATTCATGACGACCAGACGGGGCATTTTGGCTTCCTCGACACCTGTCTTGGTCACCCTGCCGCGATTGAGGCACTGCTGAATGCCGCACGCCAATGGCTGCGAGACAAAGGCATGGTCCAAATGGCTGGCCCCTACAACTTCTCGGTCAATGAGGAGTGCGGCATGCTGATTGATGGGTTCGAGACCAAGCAAATGATGCTCATGCCGCATGGCCGGCCGGATTATCCGAAGGCCATGGAGGCGCTCGGTTTCGAGAAAGCCATGGATACCTATGCTTATATCAGCAAGTTGCATGAGGGTTATCCGAGACCGCCCCTGATGCCCAAGATGCAGAAGATGGTCGAGGAAAGCGCATCTATCCAACTTCGTCCCATGCGGAAAAATCGCTTCGATCAGGAAGTCGCCCTCGCAATGGACATCTTTAATGATGCGTGGTCGGACAATTGGGGGTTCGTCCCATACTCCGATGCCCAAGTTAAGCACATGGCCAATGAGCTAAAAATGCTCATCGACCCGGACGGCTTCTGGTTCGGCGAAGTCGATGGCGTTGCGAAGGGGTTTGTGATCCTTGCACCGAACTTGAATGAGGCGTTGGAGGGGCTGGACGGGCGTCTGTTCCCGATTGGCTGGGCGAAACTGCTCTATAGGCTGAAGATTAAACGCCTTCGGTCAGGCCGTATCCCGCTGATGGGTATCCGAAAGAATGTGCAGAAGACGCGCACGGGTGTCGCGTTGATGATGAGCCTTTTTGAAGCGGCGTATGCAGCTTGCCGTCCTAAAGAGATGCAGCGGGCAGAATTGTCCTGGATTCTGGAGACCAATAAGGACGTCCAGAACATGATCGCAATGTGCGGCGCCGAGGTTTGGAAAACCTACCGAATCTACAAGGTGGCCCTTTAGGCTCATACGGGCCCAAAGCAGACGAAATCTGTCTCCCTCCCCCTTGAGCCCCAGCTGATACGTGTCTTGCCCGTCCAGCAAAGGGCACCCAGCTCATCA
>JBCAWP010000322.1:0-2530 GCA_038534535.1 Pseudomonadota bacterium | reverse complement strand
GTTGGAAAATGATGCGAATGAATGCGATCACGCTTGGATTGATCCTCTTGGTGATCGGCGGAATCAAGATCTGGTTGCATTTAACCACGGGTCATTCAATCTCTGTCGAAGGCTGTGCCGGGACACTTTTTGAGATCGATCTCGGTTCATCATCTGCCCATTGTTGGGGATGCTATGTCACGGTAGCTGGACTTGCGCTTATCACCGTGCCCTTGCTGCCAATGCGTTGCGTGCCAGGATTTGCGACGCAGCCGCTGCACGCACACTAACTAAAGACGCCGCGCGACCCTGTGATTAAACCGCTTTCAGAGACATCAGCCAAAGACCTTCGGGTCCTCATGCAAACGGTGCTTCAATCTGTACCCGATGCCATGATCCTGATCGACGAAGCGGGCGAGATGCTTGCTTTTAGTCGTTCTGCGGAAGCGCTCTTTGGATATCCGGCGGCCGACGTCATCGGCAAGAACGTATCAATGCTAATGGCAGGGGCCGATGAAGCCCACCACGACCGCTATATCTCCAGCTATATGTCGACGGGGGAGAAGCAGATCATCGGAATTGGCCGTGTCGTCCGGGCCCGTGTGTCGAGTGGCAAGGTCATCCCCGTCCACCTTACAATTGGTGAGGCAAAGATTGGCGATCGCCGATTTTTTGCGGGTTATGTGCGTGATGTGACGGACCAGCAGGCCGCTGACCATCAGATCAGCCGTATGCAGGCAGAACTCGCCAATTTTTCGCGTTTGAGCACCGCTGGAACAATGGCCTCTGCCATGGCCCACGAGTTAAATCAGCCGCTGACGGCAGTTGCGAACTATCTCGAGGCGGCCCGCGATATGCTTCAGTCCCCTGATGCAGAGACGCTCGGCATCATTCGCGATGCCTTGGATTCGGCGGCGAGCCAGTCTGTCCGCGCTGGTCAGATCGTTCGCCGTTTAAGGGATTATGTGTCCCGCGGTGAATTCGAGACACGGAAAACAGATGTCGCTGATGTTGTCGAGCAGGCGATCTCCCTTTCAAAACTCGGCGGACAGCATCCTTTGCCGCGCGTTATTAGCCGTATGCCGGAGAGCCGTCCAAAAGTCTGGTGTGATGCGTTACAGATTCGCCAAGTTATTCTGAACCTCATTCGTAACGCTGCGGATGCCACGCGTGACCAAACGACTGCGATGATCGAGGTTACGGGTCAGCGCCAAGACGGAACTGAATTCTTCGAGATTAGCGTGGCGGACAACGGGCCGGGACTAACCCTGGAGGAGGGGCGCTCGCCCTTTGAACCGTTTCAAAGTTCCAAAGCCGATGGGATGGGACTTGGCCTTTCCATCTGCCAGACGATCATCGAGGCCCATGACGGTAAGATTTGGGTCGGCGAAAGCCCGTTCGGCGGTGCGAAGTTTAGCTTCACCCTCAAGACTGTAGAGTGAGATGGGTATGACGACAGATAAACAGGTGCTGCTCGTCGATGACGACGAAGCGATCCGGCATTCAACAAGCTTCATGTTGCGGCATGCAGGATACCTCGTGAAGACGTTTCCAGACGGGCCGCCCTTTTTGGATGCTGTGTCGAGTGACCCCAAAGATAGCTGCGTGCTCTTGGATGTTCGTATGCCGCAGATGGATGGGTTGACCGTTCTGCAGACGCTGCGTGACCGCGGCTACGTCGTCCCTGTCATCATTCTCACGGGACACGGCGATGTCGCGATGGCGGTGTCCGCGATGAAAGCAGGCGCAACGGACTTCCTTGAAAAACCTTACAATAAGGCTGTCTTGACTGAGGCTATCCAAAAGGCCTTCGACATGGTGGAAGCAGGGGCCGCTGGCGTGACAGCCCGGCAGGTGGCAGAGGGGCAACTCCTCGTATTAACCGATCGCGAGCGAGATGTTCTCGAGCGTCTCGCCGACGGGCTGACCAACAAGGCGATCGCCAAAGACTTGAACATCTCCGCCCGTACCGTCGAAATTCATCGCGCTAACCTCATGTCAAAGCTAGAGGCCGATAGTCTTTCCGCTGCGCTCAAGATCGCTTTTGCAGCTGGGCTTGGAAACTAAGTGGTTATCCGTAATGACGTTCGTATTCGGAACAGTTAGGTATCGGCTGGGTCTGATACTTTGATCGATCCAAACCGCCGAGGCGCGAATGTTAGGTACGTCCATGACCAGTGCGAAAACCCGGCTCGTGCTCGTCGAGGACGATCAGGATGTTCGCAAGTCCATCACACTCATGCTGCGCGGCCGAGGCTTCTCACTCGACGTCTTTGAGGGCGGAGTTCAACTCCTGGCCACGGGCCACCTGCCGCAAGCCGATTGTCTCTTGATCGACTACAAGATGCCAAAAGTCGACGGGATCGAGCTTTTGAAGCGCCTGCGCGGCAGCGGTCTGAAGGTTCCCGCAATTCTGATCACAGGTTTCTACTCCGACGCTTTAAAAGCGCTGGCGCAGCGAGCCGGCTTCTCTCGTTTTCTGGAGAAGCCAGCTTCAGCCGACCGCATGGTCGAAGCGATAGAGAGTCTGACGCGCCCTTAGGTCGGCGCG
>JBCAWP010000321.1:0-2542 GCA_038534535.1 Pseudomonadota bacterium | reverse complement strand
CCGGAGACCATCGACAAGGCGAACATTCTCGCAGGATTTCCAAAACTCGTAGACTTCTTTGCACGCGTACCCGCTGTCAGTGTCGTTTCGAGCCAAGTTGAAGACGACGCATATTGGTGGATCAAATTCGATATTGATCTCGAACATCATCTAGCTTGGCGCGTTGTGCAAGAATTCGGGTTTATCCTAAATTATATCTCGGTTTCAGAACCGCTGCCGACAGTCTTCAAACCCGTTTCTCCACCGCCCTACTTAAACGGTGGAACAGAATTCCTTTCCTGGGTGGTTGAATCCACCTTCAATTATATCGACCCAGAGTGGATCTTGTCTTTTCTTGAGGGACGATTGCCGCAACCCGTCTCGGACGAAACTGCCTGGATGATTGAGGAGGACTGAGATGCCCGCCTTTCAGCCGACCGCTAACCAATTCCGCGCCTTCCGGGACGACCCGCATGACGGTCCCATTGCGCAGGTCAATCTACTCAAGTTCCGCGTGAAAGCCGAATATCAGCCGGAAGATCCAGAGTTTGGGACAGAGGAGCCGGGTGCGGCGGCCTACCAGCGCTATGCCGACGCTTTTGCAGACGCGGCTGCCGACGTGGGCGGACATTGCCTGCTCATGGGACATGCTGAGCGGTACTTCATCGGGAACGGGGACTGGGACGCCGTGATGGTGATGCATTTCCCAAACCGCCAGGCGTTTATTGCGACGCTGAACCATCGCAATTATCAAGATATGCATAGACATCGGGACGCAGGACTTCTCTGCCAAGACCTGATCACAACGCGTCCGAGCGCGAGGGAGACATGAATGGCGGCCATTACTCCAACCCCTGAACAAACCGCAGGGTTTCTGGGACGGGACCAAGATGCATCGATCGTAATGGTCAATCTCTTGAAGTTCAAAGAGACCGCCACCTATGCTGAGGGGACGGCGGAATTCAATGAAACCCTGTCCGGCGCGGAAGCATATATGCGCTATGGCGTTGAAGTTGCAAAAATCCTCGCCTCGATCGGCGCGAAACAGCTTTTTGCAGGCACCCTGCCCCATTTCATGATCGGAGACGGTGACTGGGACATGGTCGCGCTTGTGCGGTATCCATCACGCGCCGCGATGATTGCGATGACTCAGAGCGATGCCTACCAGGCAATCCACCATCACCGCGAGGCGGGCCTTGCGCATCAGGATCTGATAGAAGTGACTGAACTCTTCAGTGCTGATCAAGCCGCATGACCTATGTCATTCACGGCGCTCTCGGATCACCTTACTCGCTCAAAGTCCGCGCCGCCATGCGCGCGAAACGTCTCCCGCACCTTTGGAAGCATCTGGATGCGGCCGCGCTGGACGATCCACGGAAAAAGGTGAAAGTGCCGGTCATCCCGATCATTGAACGACCGGATGGCAGCCACACCAACGATTCCACCCCATTCCTTCTTGATCTCGAAACAAGCGGTGAGGGCCGCTCGATCCTCCCAGACGACCCCGCCGACCGCTTCGCCTGTCTTCTCATTGAGGACATGGCAGATGAATGGGTCACGAAGGCGATGTTTCACTATCGCTGGGCGCGTCCGGTAGATGCCGACCAGCTTTCAAAATGGCTGATATTCGACAATCTATCTGCGGCAGGCCGCGACAAGATTGAGGCCCTCGCGGCAGGGATCGCCGAACGTCAGATCGGCCGCATGCCCATTGTTGGCTGCACGCCAGACACGGCCCCCATCATTGAAGGGTCGGCCAAACGCCTCATCAAACTGCTGGACGCCCATGTGACAGAGACGCGCTTTCTGTTTGGCCCGCGAGCCTCGTTGGCGGACGTCGCGCTCTATGGGCAACTTGCACAGCTCGCTCTCGATCCAACGCCTTCGGCGATGTTCCGCGCAGAGGCGCCCTATGCCTTCCATTGGCTCGATCATGTGGCAGATGCTTCGGGGGCAGACGGGGCGTGGACGGCGAACGCCCTAGACACGCCCTTGATCGCCGGATTGCTGGCGATGGCAGGCGACACGTACCTACCATTTCTCCTGGCGAATACAGCGGCAATCGAGGCCGGCGAAAGCACATTCACCGTCGACTTGGAGGGCGTCCCCTTCTCGCAAGGCACTTTCGGGTACCAGGCCAAGTGTCTCGCTCAGCTTCGGTCGCACTGGGCGGATCTTCCCGAAGCTGGCAAAAGCCGCCTCGCCGCCGCGATTGGGCCAACGGCAAGCGGTCTGGCAGCCGGCTAGCGGGCCTTAGTCCTTTAAAAGCGCACCGCAGATGCGCTCAAGGCCGACCCGGTCGACCGCGTCAAAGGCATCAAACTCGGTTGAGTCCACATCAAGGACTGCGGCGAGCAATCCATCTGGGTCAAAGACCGGCACGACAATCTCGGCATTCGATCGGCTGTCACACGCGATATGTCCTGGAAACGTGTGGACGTCTGCGACGATGACGGTCTCCCGCGCGGCGGCAGCAGCACCGCAAACGCCCTTCCCAAAAGGAATCCGCAGGCAGCCAAGCGTCCCCTGAAACCTGACGAACTCGTGGTCGGTCCCTATCAGG
>JBCAWP010000320.1:0-2634 GCA_038534535.1 Pseudomonadota bacterium | reverse complement strand
CTGAAATTCGGATTGATTGCTGTGCGCGCGATGGGCTTTGCCATTGCACGGCGCTGCCCTTTGGGGCACAACACGGCCTCGCCTGAAGGGGTATAGCTCAGTTGGTAGAGCATCGGTCTCCAAAACCGAGGGTCGCGGGTTCAAGTCCTGCTGCCCCTGCCAGGCGTCGACTTAGATCCTGTTTGTGACGGGCCAGCGCCTTGGGCATGGAACCGATGCAATTTCACTGAATGACCGGTAGATCTGGGCGCTCCAAGGCTAGATCAAGCAGTTTCCGCCTAATAATCATGAACTGCGAGGGATCAAAAACCGTTTAGCCAGCCTCTCTTGGCTTTCCTTTCCCGCCTGTCCCTGCTTCAAAGGTGGCAGCGTTACGAAAAGGACATTCGCCGTGAAGAAACTCGCTCTCCTGACTGGATCAACTCTTGCGCTTCTTGCGACCAGCCCGGCCCTGGCGAAGGAGGGGATGTTCACGCCCGACCAGCTTCCCGAGATTGCTGCCGACCTCAAAGCAACCGGGCTGAGCCTCGATCCGAGCCAATTGACCGATTTAACCGAGTTCCCCATGGGCGCGGTGATTTCTCTCGGCGGATGTACGGCGTCTTTTGTTTCCCCAGAGGGCTTGGTCGTGACCAATCACCACTGCGCCCGCGGATCGATCCAGTTCAACTCAACTGAAGAAAATAATTATCTGGAAGACGGGTTCCTGGCCGCAACCAAGGCTGATGAGTTGCCGGCAGCCCCTGGGTCCCGTGTTTATGTTACGGTCGAGGTCTCAGATGTGACCGAAGAGATCACAGCAGACTTGGCCGATGACTTGTCTGGCCGGGAACGCTTCGACGCGATCGATGCCAAACAAAAAGCGATGATTGCCGATTGCGAAGCGGACGGCGGCTATCGTTGCCAGGCCGTCTCGTTCTTCGGCGGCCTACAATACAAGCTCATCAAGCGCTTGGAGATCAAGGATGTCCGGCTAGTCTATGGGCCGCGCGATGATATCGGACTGTTTGGCGGCGATATCGATAACTGGGTTTGGCCGCGCCATACCGGCGATTTCGCATTCTACCGCGCTTATGTCGCGCCCGACGGGACGCCAGCGGACTACGCCGAAGAAAATGTTCCATTCCGACCGGAGCACCATTTGAAAGTGTCTGCGTCCGGCCTGGACGATGGCGACTTTGTTATGGCAGCGGGTTATCCGGGTTCAACATCGCGTTACGCGCGACTGGCCGAAGTCGAGAACACATTCGATTGGTTCTACCCCACCTATGTCGAGGTTATCGGCGAATGGGTCGCAACAATCGAAGAGGCCGCGCCCGAAGGGTCCGATGCGCGGATTAAGTATGAAAGCCGCCTGGCCGGGCTGAACAATGTCTTGAAGAACTTCCAAGGCCAAATCGAGGGCGCACGCCGGGTCGGCTTGGTCGATCGCCGGGCCGCGCGCGAGGCGGAACTCAATGCCTGGATTGCAGACGCTGATGACGGATCTGGTGCCGCCGATGCGATCACGGCACTCGACGCGCTGGCCGAGGAAGGTGCGACGGAAAACCAGCGAAACTTCTGGTATAATAATGCAACGCGGCCCCAATTGCTTGCAACGGCCCAGCAGCTTTACCGCTGGGCGCTTGAACGCGAGAAACCCGATGAAGAGCGCGAACGCGGGTTTCAAGATCGCGATGAGACATTCTTCAAACAGAGCCTTGAGCGGCTTGACCGTCGCTATGACGCAGATGTCGATCGGGCAGAATGGCTCTTGTTCCTCGGTTACTATTTAGATGCAGATCCGAGCCTGCGGGTCGCCGCTTTTGATGACGCTTTGGGCCTCTCCGAGGACACGGACGCGTCTGACCTCGATGCGATTCTCGCGCCCTATTATGAAGACGGTGAACTGACGGATTCAGACAAGCGTTTGGCTTGGATGACGATGGCCGCTGAAGACTTCGAAAACAGCGATGATCTTTTTATCAAGCTCGCCGTCGCGCTCTATGCCACCGAACTCGCCCAAGAGGACGCGTCAAAGGATCGATCGGGCCGGTCGGCGGCGCTGCGGCCACAATACATGCAAGCAATCATCGATTGGCAACAGTCGAACGATTATGTGGCCTATCCGGATGCCAACAGCACCTTGCGCGTGACCTATGGCAATGTGACCGGCGGCTCGCCTAGGGACGGCTTGATCTATGAACCCTTCACGCGACTAGAAGGCCTTTTGGAGAAGCATACGGGCGAGTGGCCGTTCAACGTGCCCGAAGAACAAAGCGCATTGATCGAGGCGGAGGACTATGGCGACTATGCGCTTGAAGGTCTTGGGTCCGTCCCCGTCAATTTCCTTTCCGACTTAGATTCAACCGGCGGCAATTCCGGATCGGCGACCCTGAATGCCGAGGGCGAATTGGTCGGCCTATTGTTTGATGGCACGTTTGAAAGCGTGAATTCAGACTGGGATTTTGACCCTCGGACGACCCGTACAATACATGTAGACACGCGCTATATGCTCTGGGTCATGGAGAAAGTGGACGATGCGGGCCATTTGATTGGGGAAATGGATATCGTCGACTAGCCGCCAAACCCGACCGGGGATGGATAAAGATTGAGATCGCCCGCCTGGCTTGTTTTACGCCAGGCGGGTGATTG
>JBCAWP010000319.1:0-2639 GCA_038534535.1 Pseudomonadota bacterium | reverse complement strand
GCCAAACATAGGTGACGAGATCGAAGTGATCATCGAAGCGGAGTTCCTTCAGACAGGATCTTAGATTGCGAAGACAGATATCGGCACGGACAATTCGATGAGCGACGAAGCCCTATCCGCGAATGAGCGCTACTCGACGGTCGCGATTACCCTTCATTGGATCCTCGCCATCGCGCTGAGCGGCATGATCGCGCTCGGTTGGAACATGCACGATGCTGACGGGCGACCGATCGAATACCTCTATCAGCTGCACAAATCCGTCGGGGTGACGATCCTGGTCCTCATGATCGCGCGGATTGTATGGCGCCTGTTCAATCGCCCGCCAGCCCTACCGGCTGCGATCCCCACCTTTGAAAAGGTCTGTTCGCACCTGGCGCATCTCGGGCTCTATGCGACCATGTTCTTATTGCCGCTTACAGGCTGGATCCTGGTCTCGGTGTCACCCTTCGCGATTGCGACCGTACTCTACGGTGTCGTGAGCTGGCCCCACCTGCCGGTTCTGGCGGAACTCAGCCTAGACACGCGCGAGCAGATTTATCCCGTCGTCGAGTTCATCCATTCAAAACTCGCCTGGGTGCTGATCGGGCTTGTGGGCCTTCACATTACCGGGGCAATCAAACATGAGTTTAGCGCGGAGGAAGGCGTTATGAAGCGAATGGTCCCTGGCCTTTTTGGAGACACACGGCCGAAAAAGGCCCCGCCCCAGGCCGCGTTTGCGACAATTGGGGCAGCGCTCGGCTTCTTTTTCGCTGTTTCGGCTGTGCCGCTTATCGCCGGAGCGGGTCAACCCGCCGGCGGCGCGTCATCGGCGGAAGTGGCCGCCCAGGAACGTGCCGACTGGGACGTGGACTATGAGGCATCCTCCATTGCGTTTTCGGGGCTTTACAACAATGAACCCTATCGCGGCGCGTTCGAGACCTGGTCGGCTGCGATCCAGTTCGACCCTAATCGCCTCTCAGATGCCAATGCGGAAGTCACCGTACAAATGGGATCTGCGAAGACCGGCCAAACCCTCTACAACGATACCTTGAAGGGGGCCGAGTGGTTTGGCGTGTCAGCCTTCCCTTCGGCAACCGTATCGGTCACGGATTTCCAGGAAACAGATGGGGGCTATGCGGCGAGCGCTGCCCTGACGATCAAAGAGACGACCGTGACGGTACCGCTTAGCTTCACCCTATCGATTGAGGAGGGGCAGGCCATCATGGACGGCAGCGCGAGCCTGTCGCGTAAAGCCCTTGATCTCGGCCTGTCATCGGATCCGAGCGGCAGCTGGGTCGCTGACACGGTTGAGGTCGCCATCCATATCGAGGCCTCGCGGAACGCCGATTGACCTGCTATGGCCGGCGTCCATGACGGCGCCTGTATTACCTCCCAACGCTGAGACGTTCGCCCGTGCGGCCAGCTGCCTTGAGGCGGGCGGGCTCGTCGCCGTGCCAACGGAGACCGTCTATGGCCTTGCGGCAGATGCCGCGAACGAGAAGGCCGTGGCACGTCTTTATGCAGCGAAAGGTCGGCCGCGCTTCAATCCGCTGATTGCGCATATTCCAGATCGCAGAGCGGCGGAACGGGAAGGTCGCTTTTCGCCGGTCGCGCGCCAGCTTGCCGACGCCTTCTGGCCAGGACCGCTGACCCTCGTCTTGCCGGTCGCTGAAACGGGGACGGTCTGTGAGCTCGCCCGCGCCGGTCTGGAATCCGTGGCCCTGCGCGCACCGAACCATCCGGTCGCAGCGTCGGTCTTAGAAGCATTCGGCCGGCCGCTCGTCGCGCCATCCGCAAACCCGTCCGGCAAGATCAGTCCCACGGAAGCGGCGCATGTGGCGAGCGATCTTGGAGACGTGGTAGACTTGATTTTGGATGGTGGCCCCTGCCAGCACGGGATAGAATCGACGATTGTTTCCTGCCTCGCAGAGGCGCCGCAAATCCTTCGACCGGGGACGATTACGCAGGTCGAGATTGAGGCGGTTGTTGGGTCTTTGGATAAGGCCGCAGCTGGCGGGACAGACGAGGCTCGACCGATCGCGCCTGGACAATTGTCGCGCCACTATGCGCCGGATGCGCATCTGCGCCTGGATGCAGAAAGGCCGGAACCTAGCGAAGCATATCTCGGCTTCGGGCGGGGGCCGGCAACGGCGAACCTCTCGGAGGCGAGCGATCTGGTTGAGGCGGCCAGCCGGCTCTTTCGACTTTTGCGGTGGCTTGATGAGCGCCATGATCGTATCGCCGTTGCGCCAATCCCCCGGACAGGGCTGGGGCTTGCGATCAATGACCGCCTCGCCCGGGCCGCAAAACGCGACTAGTCTCTTCTTATGACGACGATCCCCACCGCCTTTATCGATGCCGCAAAGGATCTACTCGGGCCGTCAGGCTGGACCGACGACCCGGATCTGTTGACCGCCGCCACCACGCCCTGGCGCGGCACATTCATGGGCCAGACCCCCTTTTTGGCGCGTCCAGCCAATACAGAAGAGACGGCATCTCTGGTGAAACTGTGTGCTGAGCACCGCGTGGCGCTCGTGCCCCAGGGCGGCAATACCGGCCTCGTCGACGGAGGAACACCGCATGGCGAAATCTGCGTCTCGATGACCCGGATGCGGGCGCTCCGGGCCGTCGATGTCGTCAATAACTCGCTGACCATCGAG
>JBCAWP010000318.1:0-2640 GCA_038534535.1 Pseudomonadota bacterium | reverse complement strand
TTGATCCAATTCGCGATGCTTGTTCGAAAGCTCGTCGATGCGGCCTTGGATTGACATGTGACAACCGTCACACGCTATGCTGTACTTTCTCCCAGAGGGGGAACCAAAACATTGCACGCAAAGGAGGTCGCTCACATGTCAATCCAAGGCCGCATCGACGAGCTTTCGAACAAGCATCGCGAATTGGATCAACAGATCCGAAATGTTCAGAAACAGGCTGCCGCGGACGGACTTCACATCACTGAGCTGAAGCGACGAAAATTGCGGATCAAGGAAGAGCTAACACAGCTCCGACGGGATTAGGCTATCGCAGAGCTTCCGCACACGGGCAGATTCCCCTGATCCGTGTGGAGCCTCGAATTTTTAACGCCTCGGACCTATAACGCTCGCAACGAATAGGAGTTTGCGATGCGTGAATTATTCAATCAGGATCGGCCAATGTCCCCAGGCCTGATCCGCAGCGGCGTTCAGGCGCTCGGACTGCTTCTGGCCGCCGCGGCCTTTGTCGTTGTCTTCTACAGCCTGTGGACGATTTTCTCCGGCCACGTGATCCCCGGAATTCTACAGGCCACTGCCGGACTTGGCCTTCTATTGGCGCTCTACCTCATTGTCCGCCTCCTCGGCGAAGGCGTAATGGCGCTGCACCGGCTCAATGACCGTATGACGGTGCTTTCGAATGAACTCGCCGCGCAACGTACCAAAGGCGCAGAGGCGGAGCCCGCCCAAGCAACACCGACCAAGAAACGCCGGGCCGCCGCCAAGAAGGCGTCGAGCACAGTCACTGAGACGGAAACCCCAGCCGATACGGACGCATAACCCAGAATGGGCGCTCCGGTCACACTGATCCTGGGCCTTGGCCGGGATGTTGGATTGGCGTGCGCGCGGCGCTGCCAAAGCGACGGTCACCGTCTTGTTGTGGCGAGCCCAGATGAAGTCGCGCTTGGCCGCGCCCAGGAACACCTCGGCGATGATGTGGCCTATCACCATGGCGACCTTCAATCGAAGCTTGGCCTCCGAAATGTCCTGACCGCCGCGATCGAGGCCTACGGGCGCCATGATAATGTGATGTTCACACCGCCCCTGCCCGACCCCGTTCCACTTGCTGAATTTGAGCTTGGCGACTTTGACAAAGCCATGGGTTCGGGCGCGCGTGCCGCGGCCCTTCTTCTGACGCTCTTCGCAAGCGCCATCAAAGATCAAAGTCCGCTCGAGGAAATCGGCCCCGATCGCAAGCGCCAGGCCGCCACGGTGACCTTTATTCTCAGCCTCACGTCTCGGCTGTCGAGCCCAGGTCAGTTCATGGAAGCGGTTTCTCAGGGCGCGATCGAGAACATAGTCCGGGCCGGCGCTATTGAACTTGCCGAGCAGCATATCCGCGTGAACGCCATCTCAGCCCTCCGCCCGCGCGCAGAGGCCGCCGAGGCCTGGCTGAAAGAGCGCACGCCTGCAGCCCGGGCCGCTACATCCGCGGAGATTGCCGACGCAGCGGCCTTTCTGGCCTCGCCCCATTCAGCAATTATCACCGGTGAAACGCTTTATCTGGACGGCGGCCGCCGCCATCTGAATGGCCTGATGGACCGGTAAAAGCGGCGCGGCGCCTAGCCCGTGAAATTCCGGAAGATATCGTCCGCGGACGGTTCTTGACCTTCGGCGGCTGGCTCTTCGGCCGGCGCTTCCCCGCCAAAGGGCACGTCGGCAGGGGCTGCGAGCCCTGGCCCATCGGTCTCGGCAGCGCGGGCCTCTTCCATTTTCCGGCGCTTCTCGGCGGACTTGGCGATCACTTCATCGAGCTCGATCTGCGAGCAAAGGCCAAGCGTCACCGGGTCGACCGGTTTGATGTTCTGGGCATTCCAGTGAGAGCGGTCGCGCACATTATTGATCGTCGACTTCGTCGTCCCGATCAGCTTGGAGATTTGCGCGTCAGACACTTCCGGGTGATTGCGGATAAACCAGGCAATCGCATCCGGCTTATCTTGCCGGCGCGCAATCGGCGTGTAGCGCGCACCTTTACGCTTTGGCTGCGGGATATGCTGGATTTTTGAGGGCGCGACTTTCATCCGATACTCCGGATCAGCCTCACCCTTCCGAATCTCCTCACGCAGAAGCTCACCTCCCGCGATTGGGTCGACCCCCCGCATATTCTCTGCGACGTCGCCGTCAGCGATGCCCTTCACTTCCAGATAGTGCAGGCCGCAGAAATCCGCGATCTGGTCAAACGTCAGACCGGTATTGTCGATCAGCCAGACGGCAGTCGCCTTCGGCATCAGAATGTCAGCCATAATCCTACTCCTAAATGGGCCCCTAAAAACAAACGGCCCGGCACACGGGCCGGGCGGTTAGGGCATATGTGGGTTGCTCCAACGTGTTAGAGATATAACGCGCTGAGCTCCCGCTGCAAAGGGCTCTCGCCCAGCCGGTCTGGTGCGGCCCTTCCAAAATGGTTCTCATCCGTCTTAAGGTCACCGAGCCAATAGGCCGTTAGCTATGAGGAGACGTATTGTTCATGTTCCGCACTGTTTTGCTGGTCGGCTTTGTATCGGTATTGCTGAGTAGCCAGGGCCTTTCGCAAGGCGCCGCCAACAAAGAAATCTCGACACCCGAGCGGCAAATAGTTGAAAGCGCGCTGATCGCCCCTGTGAC
>JBCAWP010000317.1:0-2651 GCA_038534535.1 Pseudomonadota bacterium | reverse complement strand
CTTCAAGCAGGCGAACCCGGCGGAGGGTTGGTGACGGCGACAATGCGATCCTGTCCGCAAGGTCCTGATTTGACAGGCGGCCATCCTGCTGAAGCGCGATTAGTATTTGGCGGTCCTTAGCATCCATAGATTTGGCTTTAGCAGATTCTGCCAACCCAAGTCTACTCGAAGCAAGATATTGCAAGGTTCTTCGTCTTTGCTTGTGCTAGACTGCGTCACACAAGGGAGGTGGATTGATGCGAAATGAGACGACAAAAGGCTTCGCCACGCGCGCGATCCACCACGGATATGACCCCCTTCAAGAGCAAGGTGCTTTGACGCCGCCGCTCCACCTCACATCGACCTTCGCGTTCGAGACAGCAGAAGAGGGCGGGGCACGGTTTGCGGGCGACGCGCCCGGCCACATTTATTCGCGGATTTCAAACCCGACGACAGACCTTCTGGAGCGACGCATGGCTTCGCTTGAAGGCGGTGAGGCGGCGGTGGCGATGGCGTCTGGCATGGGCGCGATCACATCCGTCATTTGGTCCTTCTTGAAGGCGGGCGACGAACTGATCACCGACAAGACGCTGTATGGGTGCACCTTTTCGTTCATGCGGGACGGGCTCACCCGTTTCGGGGTGACCGTGACCCATGTCGACCTGACTGATCCATCGGCGCTGGAGGCGGCCATGTCTGAGCGGACGCGCCTCGTCTATTTCGAGACGCCGGCCAACCCGAACATGCGCCTGGTGGACATCAAGGCGATTTCCGACATTGCGCAACGGCACGGCGTCCGCACTGTCGTTGACAACACCTATGCAACACCGGTGCAGACGCGCCCGCTGGACCATGGCGCAGATCTCGTCGTCCACTCGGCGACAAAGTATCTGGGCGGCCATGGCGATCTTGTCGCGGGGATTGCCATCGGGTCAGCTGAAGACATGGCCGACGTCCGAATGATCGGCGTGAAGGATATGACCGGATCTGTGATGGCCCCGTTCAATGCCATGCTCGTGCTTCGGGGGCTGAAAACCCTGGAACTGAGGGTGGAGCGCCATGCAGCAAATGCCATGGCGATGGCAGAGCTGCTAGCGGCGCACCCGGCCGTGTCGACGGTTCATTATCCAGGTCTTGAGAGTTTCCCGCAGCATGCGCTTGCGAAACGCCAGATGTCGGGTTTTGGCGGTATGATCGCGTTTGAGATGGCCGGTGGGTACACGGCGGGGCTGCAGCTGATGAACCGGCTCACCCTGATCCGCCGCGCCGTGTCGCTCGGCGATGCTGAAACGCTCATCCAGCATCCGGCCTCGATGACCCATTCGACTTATACGCCAGAGGAACGCGCCGCCCATGGCATTTCCGAAGGGCTTGTGCGCCTCTCCGCCGGTCTTGAATCGACGGTTGATCTAATATCCGATCTTGAGAACGCGCTTGATCTAGGCGCAGCGCAGGCGGCGTAATCTCAGAATCAATAGTCCCCACTCGGTTCTAAAGTACTCGATACGCGCGACTTCGTCCGAAACTCCGAATCGATACTTAGGGCATCTGCGATCTCGAAACTCTCGGGAACGCGATAGGTCTTTGTCCATTTCAGCGTTGGCGTATCACGGTCCGATTCCGTGCAGAGATAGGCCTCACGCAAGTAATGGCGGTCATCCTTTTCGAAGACATGATAGGCGCGAAAGCAGGTGGGTAAATCGGCGATGCTGCCGGTCGCGGCGTCTTCGTTCAAAGACAGGGGCAGGTCTGGTGCCTTCATGGGCGGGCGCTGGAGGTCTTGGGGCATGCCCCAGCTGCAAAAGAGGAGCGCACTCGTGACAAGAAGGAAGGACCGCCAGTCAAGCCGTGCGAGTAGAGGGAGGGAGTGCTTGACTGACGGTCCTGAAGCGCCGCTGCTTGGGGCATCAATTGGCATTGGCGCTAATACCGTTCTGCGACAGCGCCGGGCTGTGAAGGCAATCGAGTGCAACTCCATATCCCGTTCCATCGCGAATATGATCGTATGACGCGTGTGCTAAGTCGTCTTTCAAATACTAGCTGTTATTTTGAGTTTACCGACACGATTTTGCGGGGCCAAAACTTGGAAAAAATCGTCAAAATTCAAAAAGGAACGCCTTACGGGCGTCCCGGTGATGCGCATGCTGCGGCGTGCCGTTCGGCTAGAGGCGGCGATACTGTAGGGGGGTAAGTTTGACCGATTTCTTGAAGGTTGTCGCGAAGTGCGACTGGCTGCTGAAGCCTGTCGCCACAGCAATGTCGACAAGCGACCATTCGGTGTCTCTCAGAAGCCGTTTCGCTTCTTCGAGCCGTTCACGCATGACATATTGATACGGCGTGATCCCTGCCGAAATCTTGAATCGGCGGGAGAAGCTGCTCTCACTCATGCCCGCGATTTCCGCCAACATTCGAAGCGTAATTTCGGAATCGAAATTCTTGCGAATAAAGTCTTCCACGCGCGACATCGTGCTCGCCGGCAGTCGCGTCCAAGAATGGGATTCTTCGGACAGGGCCGCAAGGTCGACCGGTAAAGCGGCTTTGCGCTCGTCTGTCAGCGCGACGGATAGAGCTGCGAAGATCGCATCGTCGGTGACTGGGCGCATAATATAGCCATGGGGGCGCACTGCGCTCGCGCGGCGGACCGTTTCTGGATCAGCCCGCGCCGTCACGAA
>JBCAWP010000316.1:0-2651 GCA_038534535.1 Pseudomonadota bacterium | reverse complement strand
CGGAGATGGTGGCGCGCCGGATGCAGGACGCGAAAAACGAAATCCGCCATTGGCGTCGCCATGACTACTGCCTGATCAATGATGATCTGCAGACGGCTTATCAGAGTTTGAGACGCATCTTGCTCGTTGAGCGGCTAAAACGGCTGCGCCAGCATGGCCTCGATCGGCATGTCCGGGACTTACTCGGCGAGGGCTAGGGGACGTCCGTCAATCCGGTACATCCGGCGTTTGCCACATCAAATGCTGTCCGCCATCAGATGCAATCATCTGGCCAGTCACGCTCGTCGCTTCAATGAGATAGCGCATGGCCCGGATGATTTCCGTTGGGCCAGAGCCTTCCTGGGTCAACGTGTTGCGCGCTTCGTTTGCAAACTCTTCCGCGCTTTGATGAACGCTCTTCAAGGTCGGGCCGGGACCAATCGCATTCACACGGATGTTTGGCGCAAGCGCCTGGGCGAGCGTGCGTGTTGCCGTCCACAGCGCCGACTTCGATAGTGTGTAGGTAAAGAATGTCGGGTTCAGTTTCCAAACGCGTTGGTCGATGAGATTGATGATGAGGCCTGTATCTGTTGCCGGCAGTTGGCGCGCGAACGCCTGGGCGAGGTCAACAGGGGCGCGCAGATTGACATCAAAATGAAAGTCCCAGCTCTCGCCGGAATAGGTGAGCGCCGTGTCATCATCGAAGGTCGAGGCCGAATTGATCAGCAGATTGACAGGCCCATCCAGGGCTTCGGCCGTTCGCTCTATCAAGCTGGCCCGGCTATCGGGCGCAGCAAGGTCTGCTTGGACAAGCGCGGCTTTGCCGCCAGCGGCCTGAATTGTCTCTGCCGTCGCCTCTGCACCTTTCATCGAGCCGCGATAATGGATGCCCACAGCCCATCCATCGGCCCCAAGCGCCTCAGCCATGGCCTTACCAAGCCGCGCGCCGGCGCCCGTGACCAAAGCGATGCCCCGCTCAGACACCGACAAAGCTCCGAATGTTCCAGCCATTGACGAGGCCGAAGAGGTAAAGCGCGTAAATCAGCAATAGCAGAACCGCCGCCAGTCGGCCGATGCGGAGCCCCAGAAAGATCACCGCACCAAGAATAAGAGCGGATAGGCCGAGCGCCCAATGGTCGTAATTGTTGAAGGTCTCGGCCGGTTGGACCTGACCAAAAAAGGCGACGAGGCCGCCGGCGCCGAGGATGTTGAAGATATTGGACCCCAGCACATTGCCGATAAGGACATCGGTCTTCTGGCGCAGGGCCGAGGCGATGCCGGCCCCAATCTCTGGGAGGGAGGTGCCAAGTGCCAGCAAGGTGAGGCCGATAATGGCTTCCGGAACTTCGAAGGCGCGGGCGATGCCCACGCCGCCCTCCACGATGAGATGAGCGCCGATTGGTAGGCCGATGATCCCGATCAAGGTCAGGCCAATCGCGCGACGCGTCGGCATTTTCGGCTCATCGGTCGCGATCCCAATATCGACGCCATAGCTGATCGCCGTCCGGGCGCTGACGAGCGTAAAGATGGAGTAGCCAACCAGGCCGACCAGGAAGAGCCCGGCCACCGATGCGTTAAAGCCGATTGTCGATAGGATCGTGATCCAGGCGGCGGTCGCAAGCGCCATGGCAACCCAGGCGGGTCGTTGGCCCCAACTCCCCGTATGCAGCGGGGCGATTAGAGCTGGAACCGCGAGAACGAGAAGGATGTTTGCGATATTCGAGCCGACGATATTGCCGAGCGCGAGGTTTGGATAAGATGAGCTCGCCGCATTCACGGCGACGATCATTTCCGGCGCAGATGTCCCGAAGCCGACAATGAAAATGCCGGCAACGAGGGGCGACAAGCCGGCCCGTCGGCCGAGTGCAACCGCGCCCCGTACGAGGAAATCCCCACAGACTGCCAGTAGGACAAAACCGCCGACAAGTGCTGCGATCAGCGCCAAGTCAGGCATAGTGCGTACCCTTCCGAGTCTGATCCGCCCCCCGGCTGATTAGTCGAGCCGACGAAAATCGATCAGATTCAGAATACTGAAAACGACGAAAGTAACACCGATTGCGATGAGCGCTGCCATGGCTCGCAAACCCTTATGACTGAATCATTGCGCCGGTACCTAGCGTGTTGCATGTGCGTTGGCGAGCAGGAATTGCGGATAGTAACAAGGAAATGACATGGTCAGCGATCTCCGAACTGCGCTGTTTCGCATGTGGTTTCGCGTGTCGAGGCCCGTGACACTGGGCGTGCGCGGCCTCGTGGAGAATACCGAGGGACAGGTTCTGCTCGTCCGGCATACCTATATTGCTGGCTTGTATTTCCCAGGCGGCGGCGTCGAAAAGGCCGAATCGGCTGGCACCGCGCTGGAGCGCGAACTCATCGAGGAAGCCGGAATCGCTGTAACTACAGCGCCGGATCTCCATGGGATCTATTCCAATCATAAGACATTCAAAAATGACCATGTGCTGCTCTACCGCGTGCGCGCTTGGCGTAGCGTCCCAGCAACGAGCCGCGGGGAGATTTCGGAGATTGTGTGGTGCGATCCGCAAACCCCGCCGGACGATGCGACGCCGGCGACGAAGAGGCGCCTCTCTGAAATCTATCGTGCGGCCCCTCGATCAGATCATTGGTGACTTAGATTCCGCCGTCGGCAAATGCGAAAAGCGCGGGCATCGCCA
>JBCAWP010000315.1:0-2657 GCA_038534535.1 Pseudomonadota bacterium | reverse complement strand
GGTCGCGGCGGCGTGCGACGAGGCCTATCGAGAGATGGGCGCGGCGGGGCTGGACGTCCTTTATGATGAAACCGACGAACGTGCCGGGGCAAAGTTTGGCCGGATGGATTTGATCGGCCTGCCCTGGCAGGTCATCATCGGGCCGAAATCGCTAGAGAAAGGTGTTGTCGAGCTGAAGAACCGCGCAAGCGGTGACCGGACGGAGGTCCCTCTCGCCGAAGCGATCGCGACGATCGGGGCGGCGGTTTGAGCGAGGCGATGACCACAACAGCGCAGCCATTTGGGCGTTTCGAACGGACGCTCGCCTGGCGATACTTGCGCGCGCGGCGCGAACATGGCGGCGCGTCTCTCATCTCCATAATCTCCTTTGTGGGGATCGCCCTCGCCGTGGCCGCGTTGATCGTCACCATGTCGATCATGGGCGGATTTCGCACGACGCTTATCAATGCCCTTGTTGGCGGCGAGGAGCACGTCGCGGTCTATATCGGTGATCGGGCAAGCCAAGACGAGGCCTTGGATATCGCTGATATCATTCGAGAGATTGACGGAATCCGGAGTGTGAGCCCAAGCCTCCAGGCGGAAGTGCTTGTGGCGGCGAACGGCGCCCAAACCGGCGCTCGGGTTCGCGGCGTTCGCCCGGAAGATCTCGCCACTTACCCATCGCTCGATACGAGCGGGTTCGTTGGATATGGCGAGGGCAGGTTTGGCGGCGATACGGTGCTTGTCGGCCGGTTTCTCGCGAACCGATTGGGGCTGATCCCCGGCAGCCGGATCACCATTTTCGGGGCGGCTGGCGCAGCCACGCCGTTCGGATCGACCGGTGGGCGAAAGAAAGAGTATCGCGTTGGCGGGCTGATCGATACCGGCAGCGTCGACCTCGACAGCCTCTACATCTTTATGCCGTTCGAGCAGGCGCAGCTCTTTTTCAATGAGCGCGAGCAGGTCCAGCGCCTCGATGTGCGACTGGACGATATCTATCAGTCAAAAGAGATGATGACGGAGATCCTCCGCCGGCTGCCCTTGCCCGCGAGCCTTGATGATTGGCAACAGCGCAATGGGAGTTTCCTTGGGGCGCTGCGGACCGAGCGCGGCGTGATGCGGTTGATCATGTTGATCCTGATCACGATTACGGCGCTGAATATCATCACGGGCGTTGTGATGCTGGTGAAGAACAAGACGCGCGACATTGCGATCCTCCGCACGATTGGGACGAGCCGAAACGCCGTGTTGAGGATTTTCGTGATGATTGGCGCAACGCTCGGCTTTGCGGGCGCGCTGACCGGGCTCGCCCTCGGTGTTCTGATTGTTGTGAATATCGACAGCGTTGAGTGGTTTCTAAACACCGTCACGGGGACGGAGATCTTTCCGGCAGATATCTACCGTCTAGACGGGTTGCCCGCGGAACTTGACTGGCGTGAGGCGCTTTTCACGACGGCCTGGGCTGTTGCCATGTCCGTGCTGGTGACGCTTTTCCCGGCACGTGCGGCGGCGCGCATGGACCCGGTTGAAGCGTTGAGGTTCGAGTAATGGTGGCCCCGGTTCTCGAATTGAAAGGCGTGGTTCGGACCTACAAGTCTGGCGCTGGAGACCTTGCCGTCCTGCGCGGTGCGGACCTTAGCCTAAAAGCAGGCGAGCTTGTCGGGCTCATCGGCCCCTCAGGATCTGGAAAGTCGACCCTTCTGCACGCTGCCGGGCTGCTAGAACGCCCACAGGCCGGTGAAGTGCATCTCGAAGGTGAAGACTGCCTGAAACTCTCCGATCGCGAGCTGACGCGCCGGCGCCGGGAAAAGCTCGGTTTCATCTATCAATTTCACCATTTGCTTCCGGAGTTTTCCGCTGAAGACAATATCGCCATGCCGCTCATGATTGCGGGGGTTGCGAAGCGGCCGGCCCGCGACAAGGCGCAGGCCTTGCTCGCGGAAATGGGCCTATCAGATCGTGGACATCACCAGCCGGGGCAACTGTCCGGCGGGGAGCAGCAGCGTGTTGCCATTGCGCGCGCCCTTGCAAACGACCCGAAGCTTGTCATCGCCGACGAGCCGACAGGTAATCTCGATCCGGGGACAACCGAGCGCGTGTTTGCGACACTTATTAAAATGGCGCGCCAAGAAGGCGCCGCGGTTCTTATCGCGACGCATAATATGGCTCTGACCCAGCATATGGACCGCGTCCTTACGCTTAAGGACGGTCATCTGGTGCCGTTTGATCCCGTGGCCGCCGAATAGCGCTGCGCGCGGCGCCTTTGGAAAATCTGTGGACGATCCAAGGACCCGTGTAGGCGTGGCACCGGCGCTATGGCACGTTTGAAGCGGAGGATTTCCCACCGTGACTGATTCGCCCTTCATCCATCTTGCCGTCCGGTCCAGCTATTCCTTGCTGGAGAGCATGATCACGACCAAGGCGCTCGCGGCCTGGGCCGCTGAACAGGAGATGCCGGCTGTCGCGGTGACGGATCGGAACAATATGTTTGGCGCGCTGGAGCGGTCCGAAGCCCTGGCGTCTGCGGGTGTCCAGCCGATCATGGCGTGCCTGTTCGATATCGTCGAAGATTCTTATCGCGGCGAAACATCCGAAGTTCGGGTCTTCGCCCAGGATGACCAAGGCTATCGGACGCTTCGAGGTAGGCCGCCGAGGACAGCTCCATCAGCCGCCGATAG
>JBCAWP010000314.1:0-2662 GCA_038534535.1 Pseudomonadota bacterium | reverse complement strand
CAAGATCGGATCCGGCCGTCATCGCCCGTCCACCGAGTTTACCCAGCGCGGCAATACACCACGGCCCCGGCGCAGCACCAAAGCGACGCTCAGTTTCAAAGAGGGTGGCGTTCGCTAAACAGGCAACGGTCTCGTCGGCCAAATCAGAATACCGTAGCCCCGCCAGTTGAGCCGGAATTTGACCATGCAGTAGGTTGTATCCAATCAAAAATACCCGTTCGCGGACATGCCGTCGCACCAGGTCGAGTGCCTCCTCAAAGGTCATCTCGTGATCAACAATAAGCTTCAGCGGTTCAGACGGCTGAAGAAGGGCTTCGATCAAATGTGGCTCTCTCCCAATGGCGCTGGCGAGGCGCGGAGCCAATGCGAGTGTACTCACGAGATCCCGGCGCAGACGCGGCTCACCCATCAACATGGACAGCGTCTGAACACCAGATGGCAACCGCTCAATAAATGTCGCAAAGCGGCGGAATGCGATCCCGGCGTCCCCCGACTTCGACATATCATCGAGCAAACTTGGCAGGAGTGCGGTCAAGATTTCCCGGCCCCGTTCTGTCCGAGTGGCAGCTAAGCGCCCACGATGCCAGTACTGAATGGTCTCAATGACAGATCCTGGATCGTCAAATCCCATCTCGGTCAGCGTTTTGACCGTACCCGGATCTTTGTCGACACCGGTAAAGACGAGATTACCTTTGACCGCAGCCGTCGCCGCGCGGGTCTCTCGCTCAAAAAGATCGCCATAAGCCCCGTAAACGGCGTGCCGAACGCTCGCAATATGCCGATCAAAAGCGCCGAGTTCGTGGTAACCACACAGCGCGGCAACGGCGAAACGCTTATCTGGCGCTTCGGGCAAAGTATGCGTCTGCTCGTCGAGGCGCATCTGTATCCGATGTTCGGCGGCGCGAAGCACGGTATACGCTTTGGTCAACTGTCCGGCGATCGCTCCATCGACATGTCCATGCCCTGCAAGCGCTGACAACGCGCCGATCGTATCGCGCTGCCGGAGCGACGGATCCCGGCCGCCATAGATGAGCTGCTGCGTCTGGGCAAAAAACTCGATCTCGCGAATACCGCCCGGTGCCAACTTGATATCTGCATGCGGATCATCAAGTTCGCCATGATCCGTCGACGCATTAATCATGCCCTTGATCGCATGGATGTCTTGGATCGCCCAATAGTCCAGGTGTTGACGCCAAACAAAGGGGGTCATCGCATCGAGAAACTGCTCTGCTACCTTGAGGTCGCCGGCGAAGGGGCGCCCTTTAATCCAGACCATCCGCTCCCAATTCTGCCCAATACCCTCATAGTAATTAATGGCCATCTTTGTAGAGACGGCTACTGGTGTTGAGCGAGGATCGGGGCGTAATCTAAGATCTGTGCGGAATACGTATCCGTCAGCCGTCGGCGTCTCGAGAAATGCCGTCATCTGCTTTATGATCCGCGAGGCCGTATGCGCGGCGCCTCGAGGACCGCCGTCAAACGCCTCAGGATCATAAAGCGCAGCAATATCAATATCACTGGAATAGTTTAGTTCGTACGCCCCCATTTTACCGAGCGCCACCAAGAATAATCCATCGGTCGAAACATGTCTCAAACGCGCAGCCGCCTGAAGTGCACACGCGGCAGATGCCTCTGCAAAGCGCGTCATCGCCTTGGTGACCGTGAACAGAGGCCAGCAGCCGCTGAGGTCCGCGCTTGCAATCAATAAGTGCGCCTGGCGCTTGGCCAAACGAAGCCGGGACATGATCTGTGCGTCGCCGTCCAAGGCGGCCAGGTCATCGACAAGCGAAGATAGTAAATGCTCAAAGGCGCTGGATAGCGTTTCGCGACCTAAGGCTGCGAGGAACGCCGCTTCCCGTTCTGCAAGCCGGGCTAGATAGGGCGCATAGATCGACGCTTTTTCAATCGCCGACCGGGGATCAGGATCTAGGTTTATTGGAAGCTGAATGTCTGAGAGGGACATCATGCCCTCGGCAACCTCAAGACGGCCGACAGGCCAGGACGTTCCAGCGGTCCATCACCGTCTTCCAGACTGAACGTACCGCTATGTAAATCTGCGACGGCCTCCACGAGCGATAGTCCGAGCCCAGAGCCTGGCTCTGACCGGCTGCTCTCAAGGCGGACAAACCGTTTAACCACTTCACCTCGCGATGCCTGCGGGATACCAGGCCCCGTATCAGTGACCCGAAGGACCACTGTACCGCCTCGACCGCGGGCCGCTTCTAGTCGGACCTGGCCTTCGAGCGGGGTATACTTGATCGCATTGTCGAGGAGATTGGATAGCGCTTGAGCAATGAGATCCGCGTCGCCCATGATGATCAAATCTCGTCCAATGGCGGATGCGAAGCGAATCTCTTTGGCTTCAAAGACCGGCTCAAACAGCTCGGCGAGCTGTTCAGCAATTTCCGTAATATTGGTTCGCGCGACGGTGCCGCCTTCGCCAGCCTCCAGCCGAGATAAGCGGAGAATAGCATTAAACGTATCGAGCACACGGTCGACCTCGCCGATCGTCTCCTCTAGGGTTTCGCCAGCCTTTTCAGTGGTCATGTCGCGCTGGAGTGTCGATTCCAGCCGGTTGCGAAGCCGGGTCAGCGGCGAGTTTGATCGTTTGGCGGAACAGTTGAATGCTATGCTCGCGCGGATTGAGCAGCTCATTCAATCG
>JBCAWP010000313.1:0-2667 GCA_038534535.1 Pseudomonadota bacterium | reverse complement strand
TCTCAGGCAATATGTTCGCCGTCTTGGATGTGCCGCTCGCAAGCCAGGGCTTTGACGCCCAGTTTGGCGCAGACCTTAGCTATACCGGTGAGAGCTTCTTGTCGCAGAACCTGGACCCAGGACAGTTCCAAGACGCCTACTCGCTCGTCAATCTACGCGCTTCATTGCTCGACAAGGACGAGAAATGGGAACTCGCTTTGCTCGGACGCAATGTTACCGATGAGATCTATCTGCTCACCGCAGCAGGCGTGCCGGCACAATTTGGCGCGGACTTCGGTTCCGTTAGTCGCGGAAGTGTGTGGGAGCTCCAGTTCAATATGTTCTTTAAATAGAAACCTTGCCAAGGCCGGATTGCTTGATCCGGCCTTGCTCAATTTGGGACCCGAACCAATGCAACGCTTCGATGTTCTCATAGTCGGTCTCGGTCCCGTAGGGGCTATACTTGCGAGCTTGTGCGCCCGATCTGGATTGTCGGTCAAAGTGATCGAACGCGATCACGAAGTTTACAAACAACCCCGTGCCATCGTGCTTGATCACGAAGTCGTCAGACAGCTCAATCTGATAGATTGCGCCGAAGACGTCTTGGCGCATTCGACGCCCGGAGAAGGTTATGAATTTCTCAATGCTGAACGGAAGGTATTAACCGCTCGAGGCGGGCCGCCAAGTAAAATGCCTACAGGGTATTGGCCGGCCAATTTGTTCCACCAACCGTCGATGGAGCGCATTGTTCGCTCAAAACTCGAAAAGCTCCCGAATGTCGATATTTCGTTGGGCGTCGAGTTTCTCGGCATTGAGCAAGATGAAACTGGCGTGACGACAATCGTTCGCGATCAGAATGGTGACTTGAAGGAGCTGAAATCCAATTTCACGATTGGTTGCGATGGTGGGCGAAGCCTCGTTCGGCGAAATCTCGATGTTCAGATGGAAGACCTCGACTTCAACGAACCCTGGGTCGTTGTTGATGTTAAGTTGCTCACTGATGACACCGGTTTGTCAAAGAACGGAGTGCAGCTTTGTGATCCCGCCCGACCGACGACATGCGTGCCGTCGGGACCAGGCCGCCATCGTTGGGAATTCATGCTGAAGCCGAACGAAACTGCGGACGAGGTCACGCGGCCAGAAACTCTCAAGGAGTGGATTTCTGCATGGACTGACCCTGAAAAGATCGAACTCGAGCGAAGTGCTGTTTACCGGTTTCACGGGCTCGTCGCAAAAAAATGGCGCGATGGGCGTATCATGATCATCGGTGATGCTGCGCACCAAATGCCGCCCTTTATGGGGCAGGGGCTTTGCGCCGGTGCTAGGGACGCGTTCAACGTCGCTTGGAAGCTGGTTGCCGTTTCGAATGGCGAAGCGCCGATGACGTTTCTGGACACGGTCGAGCAAGAGCGCAGTCCGCACGTGAAGGAGGTCACGCGAGGTGCCATCGCCATGGGTAAGACGGTTTGCGTCACAGACCCTGAAGAGGCGCGCTTGCGTGATAAAAAAATGATGGATGACCACGCGGCCGGAAGGGGTTTCGCGTTCCCCGGAGTACCTCGGATTGAAGCCGGAGTGTTAGAAGACCAAACCGCTGGTGCGGTGTTTCCTGAGCCAATGGTCGGAGACCCCGCAGATCCAAATCGTTTAGACGATCTTGTGGGTTACGTACCGCTGCTGGTTTTGGCCGACAGTAAGTCACTGTTGAGCGCTTCGCCTGACGCGCTGCAGGCATTGCGCCAGCATCGAACGCCAATGGCAATCGCTAAACTCGCTGGCAACGATACGGACATTGTTCAACTTCTCGACTCTCAGGGTTTTCTTGCGGGTCTTATGGGTGACGCAGAGGCGATGATTGTGAAACCCGACCGGATCATCTTCGGAAGCGGCAACGTCGATCATGTCCTGCGCCACTGGCACGACTATCTTGGCCAAAGTTCCTCCTGCAAACCAAGGAAGGCAGGCTGATGGCAGGCTTTGAACGACAATTCGTCGGTGTGTGGGAGCTGCAAGATTGGAAGGTCACCAACCTCAGTACGCAAGACGTGACGCCTTACTATGGTGGACGCGAACGCGGCTATATCATTTACACGGCGGATGGCTGGGTGTCTTCTTCGATCGTAGATACCGGCCGGCCGGTCAACACCAATGACCGCGAGGCGCGGCTCGACTTGGTCGAGGCCCTAAACCAAAACGGAAGCGCCGGTCTAAGCGATGAGCAGTACGAAATACTGACCCCATTTGCGCTCTCGGCGCTTGGCTATCTAGGCTACTGCGGACCCTACACAGCAGACGCGACACACGTCCATCACGAGGTACGGAGCGCCGGGCGCCCGAGCCATATGGGGCTTGTCCTCACCCGCTCCTACCACTTTCAAGACGACACGCTGAAACTGTCCGGAGATGCGTTTGGGTTCCGCGACACATTGCTGTGGAAACGCATCACGCCACACCCAGACGCGGGAGTGTTCCATGCGGATTGAATCGCTCGCAGATGTCGAGGCCTTTGAGCAGGTGCCCGTTGAAGATCGATGGCGCGCGAACAGCATTTATGATCTCATTCGGCAGTCAGCGGAGACGTACAAAAACCGGCCCGCGCTGAAATTTCAGGCGACGGCTGATCTCGACGAAACACCGCGGATCGTAACCTATGGGGCGCTTCTCAAATCCGTTCACCAGTGTGCGAAT
>JBCAWP010000312.1:0-2676 GCA_038534535.1 Pseudomonadota bacterium | reverse complement strand
TTGAATTTCAAAGTGACTGAAGACACCGGCGCGTGCGCGCGTTGTACTCGCCTTGCAAATATCGATCGATACGAGGTCAGCACGGCATTCAACCCCGTCAATAAACTCCGCTTCATGCATGAGAATGGCAAGGGAATACGCTTCCTGGCCCGTGCTGCCCCCAACGGACAGAATTCTGACACGCTCACCGGCTTTCTTTTCGGCCACCGCTCTCGGAACAAGGTCTGTGACAATCCTGGAGAGCATCTGCCGCTCATCGAAAAAGCGGGTCTGTTTGTTTGTCAGCGCCGCGGCAATTTCGTCCTCGAAAACAGGATTGGGCCGCGCTTTGAGGCAAGCCGCGAGTTCACTGAGGTCGGAAAAACTCTCACGGCGCAGGATCGGCGCCAGTCTTGCTTCCATCAGATAGGATTGCGTATCCCGCAGCGTCTGACCGGAGCGGCGAAAAGCAAGATCAGCAATTTCGTCAAAACCAGCGGCAGCCATGCGATGGATCTCCACGACAAATCGTCTAGGCGGAGACTGGACTGCCAAGCGTTAACACAGTCTTCATGACCGTACTTGGGCACTGAAAAAACTAGATTAGCCCGGCTTCTGTGAACTTTGCTTCGATGATTTCAGCATCGAAAGGTTTCATGACCACTTCATTCGCACCGGTGCGCACGGCTTCAGCAATATGGTTGGCATCATTCTCACTCGAGCAAAACACAACAACAGGCTTTGACCCCTCCGGTTCACGGCGCAGCGCACGCAAAAAATCAAGACCGTTCATAACGGGCATGTTCCAGTCGAGCAAAATGGCGTCAGGCATGCCAGACCGACACATGTCCAGAGCTTCAGCGCCATCGCCGGCCTCAACGATTTCAAATTCGAGATCGCGAATAATGCGAGCGGCAACTTTCCGAACAACCCGGGAATCATCAACGATCAAACAGCGTTTCATGGGGCTTCCGAACTCCATCATCGACGCATCAACATTATCGTGAGTTCGGTTAAGAAAGTCCTTCGCGATTGATGTCCGCGACCGGCGCCAGTCCATTCGCAGCAAAAATCACCTCTCGCGGATTTAGCTGAGTGGCGGTTATCCGTGTGCTGAGTTGGGTTGCGACATGCGAGGCAAAATTTGCGTGAATGGACCTTGCTTCCCAGGCATGCTCGTCGACCTTTTGCTCAACAACGGCCATGATTTCCGGCTTGAGGGTGATCGTGGGCTCGATACCGGGACGATCATTCTTGGCGATACAGTGCAGTGCAATTGCAGGTTTGCTCTCATGATCGGTTATCCGGATGGCGATGGTCCCACCACGCGGCAAGGAGTCGATGGCCAGCAGCACGAGTTGCATGAGCATACGGACGTGGAAATTTGTGAAGTGCGCCGTTTGGATGTCCCAGCTCAGCTCCGGCTTGTAATGCGCGGCGTACTTCTCGATGACACGTTTGGCCTCGTGAATGTCGGCGACGGAATCGGACATTCCGGCCGAACCGAAGGCGTGGCGCAGAAACAGGAGTTTCGCTTCAAGCTTCTGGGCACCTTCACGCAAGAGCGTGTTTGACGCCTGCCGGACTTCTTCCCCAACGCTTGGATCATCAAGCATTTCGAGGGCAGAACTCACGGACGATGCGGGCGATACCAGATCATGGCAGATGCGCGACGCGACGAATGCGGTGAAGAAAGCTGGATCGATCATGACAGCGGCCATAGCAAGGGTCGCGGGTCCTGCCTAGACGCTTCTCACGCTTGACAGCGCAATGAATCTCCCTCGTCAGGGGCGCGGATCAACCTCATCGTCATGGCCAGATCTGGCGCTGTAGAAGGTCAACGCGAATAGCCCTCCTGACACGGCGAGGCTGGCGACCGATCCCAGAAAAATCGCGATCCAACCGTGCAACCCCAGGGTCACGCCTGCGGATTCAGCTGCGCGACCTGTGATCCAGAAAATGAAGACCAAGCCAACGGCGCTCAAACCAAGAAATATCCAAATGTGGCGCGCCATTTTTATTGCGTGGCTATTTCCTGATCCATTGACCCGTCTGGTTCATATAGTATTGACCAGACGGTAGGCCTGAAATCTGTTTCTGCCCAGTGACGATGCCGACCTGCTCGATGGTCGTATTGGTGTCGCGGGCTGTGCGCTCATACAGCGCGCGCCGTCCCGCATTCACTTCGTTCACTTTACGGCGAACAGCCACATCGATTTCGGAACCCTCCACGACGAAGCCAAGATAGCCATCCATACGTTCGCCGATGACGCCGCGCGCCTTTGCCGCATCGATAATAGGGTCCCCGGCATAGGCCGCCGGCGCGGCAAAAAGGGCCGCGGCCGCAAGCAGGGCTGTCAATGCGATGAGGCGAAGCGATTTAAAAACAGTCATGGGGGTCCTCCCTCACACATCCCGCTAGAACAGGTCCGGATTCTCGGCGATCAAATCTTCGACTTCCTGGTCCAGCCGAAGCCGGACTTCCTGATCGATTTTGACATTCAGATCAATCCGAATGGGCTCATCCGGCGCCACGAGCTGAACCGTGGGCGAACAGGCGGCGATCATGAGCGCGAGCACAGGCGGGACGAGGCGCGCATTTATCGATACATCTCTTAATTCCATGTTCTGACATTGCCTGAGCTGGGCTGAACGTCAATTGAACATTGGCGCGGTGCGCCGTTCAGTCTTCGTCAT
>JBCAWP010000311.1:0-2699 GCA_038534535.1 Pseudomonadota bacterium | reverse complement strand
GCAGATAGGCGGGTGCAGCAATCATCGCGGCGACCACGAGTTCGAGCCCCACCCAGTAGCGGTTGATGCCGCCCTCTTAAACAAAGAAGAGATCAAGAGTTTCCCATGTCGGAGCGTCGAGAGACGGCCCGCAAACGACCGTCCCGCCGAAAGGCCGGGCCAACGTCTCGCGGCCAATCGAACCCAAAGTCTGAAGACCGCCCAGCCGGCGGCGAACGGATCGCAAAATACCTCGCCCGATGCGGCGTCGCTTCGCGCCGCGCCTGTGAAACACTAATCGAAGAGGGCAAGGTCTTTGTCGATGGTGAGCGACTCCTAACACCCGCGGTGAAAGTGACCGGACGTGAGGATATTCGCGTCGGTCGTCGGCGGATTCTCCCGCCGGAACCAACCCGGCTCTGGCGCTATCACAAGCCCGCTGGCCTCATCACCACGAATGATGATCCGGCAGGCCGCCGAACCATCTTTGATGAGCTCCCGAAATCGCTGCCCCGCGTCGTCACGGTTGGCCGGCTCGACTTGACCACGGAAGGCCTGCTCCTCCTCACAAATGATGGCGAGCTGGCGCGCGCGTTGGAACTCCCGGGAAACGGGTTCGAACGGGCATACCGCGCCCGCGCCCATGGCGAGGTCACCGACCAAAAACTCACTACTCTCAAAGACGGCCTAATAGTCGACGGCGAGCAATTCGGCGCGATCCACGCCGAACTCGACCGCCAACTCGGCACGAATGCTTGGCTCACAGTCACACTGAGCGAAGGCAAAAAGCGTGAGGTCCGCCGGGCACTCGAAGCTGTCGGCCTGAAGGTCAACCGCCTGATCCGCACGCGCTACGGCCCCTTTGAACTCGGTGATCTGAAACCGGGCGCGGTGTCGGAGATGCCGCTGAGCGGGCTCCCCGAGGAGGTTGGGAAACTTATCAGACCGGCATTCCACCCAATTGCCGCAAGGTCACGGTTTGAGCACCGGACGAAATCCCGTACAAAATCTCGCAAGCCAACGCGGTCATGACCAAAAGAGCGCGAGGCCACAATCAGGGAGATGCACGCGATGGGACTTGAGAACGTCACAGACACCTACCAAGTCGAGAAATTCAAGGATGGGCCAAGCCGCACTCCAATTTATGACCTGACGCCGCCGATCGACCTGACCAGCCCGACGGTCTATAGCGAACATGGCGGATACACATTCGAAGCCTTCGCAACGATGCGCGCCGAAGCTCCCATCATGTGGCACGACGAGGAATACGGGGCCGGCTTCTGGGCCCTCACAGATTATGACCTCGTCAAACAGGTCGAATTGGATCCGGCGACGTATTCGTCCCAAAAGGGCGGGATCCTGATGACCTATGGCACGGAAGACATGCCGCGACACCCGCTGCTGCACAGCGCCTCACTGAATACGATGATCTGCCTCGACCGGCCCTATCACACGCCGCTGCGCATGGAGCACATGCACTTCTTCCGGCAGGGCTATGTCGCGGAGCTGCGCAAAAAGGTCGACGCCCATGTCTCCGATCTCCTCGACGAGATGCAGGCCAAGGGCCCGGTCGTCGACATGGTGGAGATGTTCTCCGCCGAGCTCCCGCTGTTCACCCTGTGTGAGATTCTCGGCGTGCCCGCGGCTGATCGGCCGAAGCTCGTTCACTGGATGCACTTCTTGGAGACGTCGCAATATCAAGCCCAGCAGGAAGGCCTCGGCAATGTAACGCCGGAGCAGATCATGGCCTTCATGGGCGAGATCCAGGCCATGTTCGATTTCGGCCGTGACATCATCCAAAAACGCCGCGAGGACCCGAAGGATGATCTCCTCTCGGCGATCGCCCATGCCGAGGTTGATGGAGAGAAGCTAAATGCGGAGTTCCTCGACGGCGCTTGGCTCCTCATCGTGTTCGCCGGCAATGATACGACGCGCAATTCCCTGTCCGGCACCATGAAGCTACTGACCGAGAATATGGACGAACGCCAGAAACTGATGGCGAACCCGGACCTTTTCCCAAATTTCGTCCATGAAGCCATCCGAACGGTGAGCCCCGTCACCTATATGCGCCGCACACTGACAGAAGATACAGAGCTGGGCGGCCAAGCCATGGCCGAGGGTGACAAGGTCGTGATGATTTATCCAGCGGCCAATCGTGATCCAAAGCGGTTCGCCGATCCGGATACGTTCGACATCACCCGCGAGAATGCCAAGGACCATTTAGCCTTTGGCCTTGGCCCCCATGTCTGCCTTGGCCAACGGGTCGCGAACATGCAGCTGGAAGCGGCCTTCCGTCAGATCCTTGGCCGGTTCCCAAATGCACGCTGGACCGGCAATATGGAGATCGCGCCAAATAATTTCGTCCACGCGATATCGAAGCTCGAGGTCGATCTCGGCGCGGCATAAGCCAGGGAGGCACCGGCAAATGGACCACGCAGATCTTATCGTCGAAAAATCGGATATTCTGAAAGCGAATTGGAAATCGCGATCGCCGCGCGGCATCGGAGACGGAGAGGCACGTCTTGAAATCGAAGCCCTTGCCCTGACTGCAAACAATGTGACCTACGCTGTCTTTGCTGATTTCGCAGGCTACTGGAACTTCTTCCCGACTGGCGAAGACACCCTCGGCCGGGTCCCCCATTGGGGTTTCGCGAAAATCGTCGAAAGCACAGTCGACACACTGTCGACGGGCACGCGTGTCTATGGATACCTTCCGTGCT
>JBCAWP010000310.1:0-2700 GCA_038534535.1 Pseudomonadota bacterium | reverse complement strand
GCGGAATGCATGGGGGAGGATCACCGCCGAGGACATGGGGGGAGTGTGCGATGGGCGGAGGGTCGGTCGGATAGTGGGGGTTAATGCTCTATGACCGTGAAGACACAAAACAGATTCTAGCGCTTAGTCTGCTATCAGCAGGGTCTGGCTAGTATTCAGATCTGGACGAGAATGGATCGTCGGCCAATGACGGAGAACCGAGTGCAAACTCGATTGATTCTCGCATTTGTATTGCTGCTGACGGCCTGTTCCTCTGAGCGTGGAAACCAAGTGCCGACCGCGTCTGAAAAGGCGTCGGATGAGCCGCCCTTCTACAAAGTCTACCCCAATGGTACCGGGCCGCTCACCATGGGCGAGCTACAGATCAACATCCCCGCGGACCTTGATGCGATGTACACCGACCAGATGCGGGTCTGCTTTCTGGCAAAGATTGAGGAGCTCGCCGCAAATGCGGGCGATCCGGAGACGCTCGATCCCACTGAGGTCGCCTTCCTGCCGACCGATGGCACCTGGGAAGATCTACCGCGTTCCAGCAAGCGCCTTATTCTCGCGCAAGCTGTTGTCAGCCGCGCCGCGACGCTGTGTTGAGATGAGCCGTCAACTCTCCTTCATGAACAGTCGGGGGACGGAATGAAGAAGATATTCACCTTCAGCATTGTTTGGACAATCGGTACAGCTCTTGGCGTGATCGCCATGTGGAATGACCCGGAGTTTGGCGGAAACCCTCCTATGGTGAGGTGGATTTTGACCGGGCTTCCGGTATTCGGCATCTGGTTCGTCTGGTGGAGTTGGCGACGTGTATTGCGCTATAGAAGTGTGCATACGGCGCAAACGGAAGATGGTGTGATCTTTGTCTGGACGGAGCTCGATGGTTCGGTCCGGGAAGATACTGTCGACCCACGGACAGAGTGGGACAAAATAGATAATATGGAAAGCAATACCTGACTTGCGCCTTTGCGGGTGTGAGCTCTCGTAATTAAGCGCCACAATTGGGCGTTGCGGTGCGCCCGGCCCAATGAACACCACATAGATGAGTGCCAAGGCGAACACCCACGCAGCCCAGTAACTCAAAACCGTCGGAAGCCGCATTCCGTCCGCATAGGCGACGGCTTGTGGATTGCTTAGTGCGGCATAGTCCCGGCGCCAAATGTAATTGACCAGCGGAAAGGCCGAGATCAGGTCGCCATTGCCCATTAGGGTTGGTTCGCCGGCATGTTTCCAGAGATCCGGATGGTTCTTCCGACTGCCCCTGATCAGCATAAAGGACGTTACGCTCTCCAAGGAAAGCGAAATGACGAAGCCAATAAGTGCGACATAGAAGAGCATGGTATTTTAAAAAGCTTCTGATGGGGAGGGCGCAGTAGAGCTGGATTGAGTGAAGAATCCATTTCGTCGATCCAACCTATTGAAACCCAGAAACCTGAAATCGGGTGGCGAAAGGTGAGGCGGATATCCTCTTTTGGGGAGACGAGCTTCAGCGCCATCAGCCAGATCACACGCCCGGCGATCACCTCCAACGCTTTCGGCCGGCCCGAGGCGCAGGTGGCGCGATGGTGGGTAAGGGGGCTTCGGCCCGAGGTGGAGCCCGGCCCAGCCGATAAGGTCGGTGAGCGCGCCGCGCAGCTCGCGGATTGTATGGGGGAGGAGCGCCGCCGAGGACATGGGGGGAGTGTGGGCTGTGCGGCCGGTCGGTCGGATTGAGGGGGACACCCGGAAAGCGGGCTCACCGAACATCAGCATGTCCGCTCTGGGCGGCTTGGGAGACGTTAGCGGGCGACGCGAAACGCCCTAAAACGGTCATTGGCAGTTTGGCTGAAACTCGCCCGACTTTGGCACTCGAGAAATATTGGCGGACGACCCAAAATATCCTACAAAGCGGCCGCCTTTCCAGAGCTCAGCGTTAGGTGGTGACAGTCAACAGCCAAACATGGGGGGGGCTACGCACCGCTTGCGAACAGGCTGGGAAGCCGATAGCTGCCAACTGATTAACAGCCTACCCTGCGAGGGGAAGGCTGTTTTAATGTGTAACCTGTTTTGAAATATTACTATTATTAAAAACTGAGCAGCACATGCTGGAAGATATTAGATGATTTATCGCAAAGAAATTGACGGGTTGCGCAGCGTTGCGGTTCTGCCGGTTGTATTATTTCATGCTGGTATAAGTGCATTTAGTGGTGGCTTCATCGGTGTCGACATTTTCTTTGTCATTAGCGGATACTTGATAACAGGCATCATACTGCCTGAATTGGAAAAGGGTGAGTTTTCACTTCTAAAATTTTATGAACGCCGCGCTCGACGTATTTTACCGGCCCTAAGTGCGGTTGTGCTCGCCTGCATTCCAGTGGCATGGCTCTACATGTTACCTGATCCGTTAGAAAATTTCGGTCAAAGCATGTTGGCAACAATGCTGTCGCTCAACAATGTTCTCCTTACAATGACAAGCGGATATTGGGACCTCGCATCGGAGTTTAAGCCACTGATACACACATGGAGCTTGGCAGTAGAAGAACAGTTCTATGTGGTTTTCCCTCTACTTTTGATGCTTCTCTATCCTCTTTTAAAGTACAGAGCGATCGGTGCAGTCTGGGTCATCGTCATCGCCAGCTTTGCCGCCAGTATCTTTTTGGTGCGGGATTACCCAACGAGCACCTTTTACCTTCTCCATACCCGTGCTTGGGAGCTTGGCGTCGGGGCCTTGGG
>JBCAWP010000309.1:0-2709 GCA_038534535.1 Pseudomonadota bacterium | reverse complement strand
TTAGCCGATGACTGGCCTACATAGTCCGCAAAGGTCTGCGGGCGCAGGGCCCGGTCAAGCGAATCGCCTGACAAACGTGCGGGGTCGGTGGCCGTTCCTTCCCGATCAGACGCCGCCCGGCTCACCGCGCCAGCTCCTTAAGCGCGGCCTTCACAAGTGCCCCCGTCTCGTCCGCCTCGGTGCCTTTCGCCGCAGCGGCTACGGCCCGGGCTGCGTCGGTTTGGGCATAACCGAGGTTAACGAGCGCGGAGACTGCCTCGCTCCGTGCTCCGGTCTGCGCGGCGGCGGCTGGCGCCTGAGCACTTGCGGCAGCATCGGCATTAAACGCCCCGAACCGGCCCATGGGCGGCGGCTTGCCTGCCAGCTCCCCGACGATCCGCTCGGCGAGCTTCTTCCCGACGCCCTTTGCCCGCGTGATCGTCGCCGCGTCGCCAAGCGCGACGGCATCCATCAGTTCAGCAGGCGTGAGCGAGTCGAGGATCGCCATGGCCGATTTGCCCGCCACGCCTGGCACGTCTTGTAGGCGCACAAACCAAGCGCGCTCTGCGTCCGTTCCGAAGGCATAAAGCGCAATCGAGCTTTCCGTGACCTTGGTTTCGACGTGAAGCTCGGCCTCTTCGCCGGCGCCAAGCCGCGACAAAAGTCTTGTGCCCGCCTGGGCCACATAGCCAACACCGTTCACATCAATCAGTACATGGTCCGTACCGACCGCGGCCACGGTGCCGCGCAGGCGCCCAATGATCATGCTGCTACCCCACTCGCCGGCCGATGGTGGGCGGCACAAATCGCGCAGGCGAGTGCATCAGCGGCGTCCTCACTCATTTTTCCAGCGCGGGGCAGGAGCCGTGCGACCATGAATTGGACCTGCGCCTTATCGGCGCCGCCGGTTCCAACCACCGAAAGTTTGATCTTGCGGGGCGCATATTCGCCGACGTCCAACCCCTCGCGGGCAAGAGCTGTCATGGCGGCGCCGCGCGCTTGGCCAAGCTTCAACGCCGCCCGGGCGTTCACATTGACAAGGGTTTCCTCAACGCCCGCAAACTGCGGCCGGTGCTCAAGGACGAGACCCGACACCGCCGAGAAGATATCTGCCAAGCGTCTCGCCAAGGCGGCGTCCGTTGCCGGCGTGATCACGCCATGGGCCACATGGGCGAGCCGCGGCCCAGTCATATCGATCACGCCCCAGCCCGTGCGGCGCAGACCAGGGTCAATCCCAAGGATGCGAATCGTCTCACTCATGACCGCCAACATTAGCCGGTATCGTTAAGAAGGTCTTGCGGTTTTCGCTGTTTGTTCACTTCCCAAGACGGCGGACCCATCTAACTGAAATGTGAAGCATTTTGCAGGGACAAATCGACGTCTCTACGCCATATGGGCAAATTGAGAAGGGATATCTTGATGACACTGTTGACCCGCCGCCGCCTCGTCCTGGGCGCCGCTTCCACTCTGCTAATGGCCGCCTGCACACGCGGTCCGGTGGCTGAATTGACGTCAGGCGTTGAGGGCTTTTCAGACTCAGATTGGCGCGAATTGTCGGACGAAGCTTGGCGCGAACGTCTCAGCCCCGCCGCATTTGGGGTCCTTCGTCGGGACGGGACCGAACGGCCCTGGTCGTCTCCGCTAAACGATGAAAAGCGCGACGGCGTCTATCACTGCGCCGGATGCGACCTTCCGCTCTTCAAGTCCGAATGGAAATATGACTCCCGCACCGGCTGGCCAAGTTTCTATACGGCGATTGACGGCGCGCTCGGAACATCCACGGACTATAAAATCGGCTATCCGCGAACCGAGTATCACTGCGCCCGGTGCCTTGGACACCAGGGACATGTCTTCCCAGACGGCCCACTGCCGACCGGACTGCGCTATTGCAATAATGGCGTCGCGCTCACCTTCCGGCCGGCCTGACGAGACTATGGCCCCGCCCTGTCTGGGCGATAAACATGCCAAAACACGAACGCTGCGACCGCAGGAAAGATGAGTGCAAAATAGGCATAGAAGCCCGGCGGCACGATGTCCTCGCGGCTGCCTAATTGCGCTGGGTCTCCCATAATCAGTCTGGCAAGGACACCCACAGCGAGACCGGCCGCGAGATAGGCGACCAGACGTGTTTGTCTCAGCCGACCGAGGAACCACGTCGCAGAACTCAGTCCAAGCCAAGTCAGCGGATAGACAAACCATGCGACGCCTATGCTGACGAATGTTCCAAGCAATATCGCAAGGAACATGACCTGAAGCAGCGTGCCGACGTCTGCGAGCAAGACCCAATTAGGTGTTTCGAAGAACGCCCCAAATGCAATGATTGCTGTTGAGAGGGGCGCTCCCAGAATGGTTGCGAGAAGCAGTGCGGCAAAAAACCTGATCGGGCGCCAGTTGGGGTCGCCGCTCACAGCCTAGCCCGCTTCGCGGTCCTCGCGGACCTTCAGATCATAGTCCCGAACCTTGCGATAAAGCGTCGAGCGGCCGATGCCGAGGCGGCGGGAGACTTCGGACATATGCCCGTCATAATGATCGATCGCGAACTGAAGCAAGTCACGTTCGACGTCTTCCAACTTGCGGAGTTCCCCATGGGGATCGAAAATCTCAACCGGTCCAGACCCCGTTGATACGGTCAGGGCTGGGTCAGCATCATTTGCTGCGGCGGGCACATCGGGAAGCGTTTCGAGCTTTGGACTGAGACCCGAAATCTGCGGGAAGTCTGCAGGCTGGAGC
>JBCAWP010000308.1:0-2758 GCA_038534535.1 Pseudomonadota bacterium | reverse complement strand
CGAAGTTCTGTACGCCGCCGCCGACCCGTTTCGTCGTGTAGAACAGGACAAATGGCTTGGCGGAGAATGGATCGCGCAGAACGCGTGTTCCCACGCGGTCGACAATCAAATAGCCGCGACGGAAGTCACCGAATGCGATGGCCGCCGCGCCGGTGGCGATATCCGGCATGTCTTCGATTTCGGTCACCGGATAGCCGAGAAGTGTCGCACCCTCCTCACCCTGTCCGGGTTGCCAGAGATACCGTCCGTCCACATCCTTCAGCTTACGGACCTCAGAGACGGTCCGGCGGTTCATCACGAACCGGCCATTCGCGCGGAACTGGGATTTCGGTGCATAAACAAGATCGATCAGACCGTCAGGGCCCGTCGGCGCGGTGAAGTCGCCGGCGATTGATCCGATCTGCCCCCAAACTTGGCTCGCATCGGGTACAATCGTCTCGGTCAGAAAGCCGCGCGGCTTACTCACACCGTCACCGGATACAAAAGCCGCGCTCTCCTGTGCGGCGAAGGCAGACTCAACCTCGTCGGCAAGCCAGACATCGATGTCAGAAAACGCATCTTCCAGCAGGCTTTGGGTCGCCGCCGGCATGGCATAAAGCTCGCCAGCCGGAAACTCGATCAGGCTCAGCCCGTTCGTTGTGGTCTCCGTTCGTACTTCGGTTTCGCCGGCCCAGCGCGCTTCAGCGCCAAGGCCCACCGGCTTGCGGAAAACACCGGCAGAGGTTTGCCGCACTGTCGCAATCTGGCGCATCGGGCTTGCCGCCATGAGACGGCTTTCGATCAGCCGGTCGAGTTCAGGCGGGGCCACATACCCGCCCTGATCGTCCATCCCGGTATTGAGGGCTTTGGTGTCGAGGCGAGCAAGGCCGCTCTCATCGCCGGCGCGCATGTAATGCCCCCAGGCATCGACATGGGCCGTATCTTGATCGTCATCGACTTTCTGCGACAGCGTCGCGCGCGCTGACTTTAGGCTAAGCGATTCTAGTCGCTTATCGATCCGAGCGAGCCTGTCTTCCAAAACCGGATCAGCGCTTCCGCGCTTTTCGATCTCGGTGAGGCGCGCATCGTTCACCTCTTTGTAAGCCTCAAAGGCGGCGAGGGACTCAGCAACAAGCGCTTTGTCGCCAGCCGACGATTTCATCTTGGTTTCCTTGGTCATAAAGTTCCTCATCTGACACAATCATCCCCCCTTTGCCCCCACTCCGAGGAGCGGGGGCGCTGCCTGCCTGGCCCAGGAGGGGGAGGTTCCGGCCAGCAGTTCTCAGTGATCATCGGTGTGCAGTTAGGCGGCGAGCAGCCGGAACCGCGCGACGCCCTGCATGGGCTCGCTCACAAGCGAGATCTCAACAAGATCAAGGTCGATCAGTTCGCGCCCCGGCCCTGCCCGTGCTTTCCAAAGGCGTGGCCGAAAGCCAATCGATAATCCGTTTAAACCGTCCCGCGCGAGGCGAAGGGCGGTTTCATTATCCACAAGGCCGCGGACATAAAGTCCCCGACCATCCTCGATCAGGCGTACCCAACGCCCCGCGATCGCCCCCGGGCGGTGCTGCAAAAGCATGGGCGGACCGCCACTACGCTTTAAGCTCCGCGAAAACGCACCGGCGCGCACAACATCACCGGCCTGATCCTCCCGGCCAAAAATGGCCGCATACCCTTCGATCAATTCCGACCGGGGCATTTTTGTTTTTTCCATTTGGTCGGTCCTAGTCGACGTCGATCTTGCGCTCGATACGGTCGAGTTGCATCCGCATGCCCTCCACTTCCGCTTCGAGCCGCGCCAGGCGCTCAATCAGCCCACGGCGCAACTGAACTTCCTGCTCTATGGATTGAAGCCGCTGGCTCGACGCCCCGGCCCATGTCAGGGCGCCCGCCGCCTGCACAACGATCGCAAACACAAGGGCATATGAGATTTTCCGATCCACCGTCATTGCGCTCCGTCCGTCTGTGAGATTCCGGCGAGCTGGCGTTTCTCATCATCGCTCAGAAAGCTCGCATCATTCAGCCGCGTCCACAGCGCTTCGCGTTCCGATGCGAGCGCCGGCACGGCCTCAAGATCGCAGTGGATGTCAACGTCCTCACCGAAGCCATCCGTCAGCCAGGCACTCAATGCCGCGCTAATTCGGCTAGCCAACGGCAGTACGGTTTGGCGCCAGAATGCCGTATTGGCCTCGCGGTAATTCGCATACGTATTATCCCCTGGCAGCCCCAAGAGGAGTGGCGGCACGCCAATGGCGAGCGCGATCTCGCGGGCTGCCGCATGGCGCGCCTCTAGGAAGTCCATATCGGCTGGCGAGAGCCCCATGGGCTTCCAGTCGAGGCCGCCTTCCAGCAGCAAGGGCCGCCCAGCATTCTGCGCCCCGGTATGGGCGGCTTCCAACTCCTGCTTCAATCGATCGAATTGCTCCGGCGTTAGCCGGTCGCCCGCCTTACCGTAAATCAGCGCGCCGGACGGTTTGGCTGAGTTATCGATCAGCGCCTTCGCCCAATCGGCCCCGGCATTGTGAAGATCGAGCGCCTGGCGTGCGGCCGCTAAAGGCGGAAGGCCATACACATCATTGGACGGATGAAACTGCTTCAGATGCAGCACACGCAACCAGCCAAACCCGTCGCGACCAATCCGCCGACGGTGGTGATCGACCCGATAGGTCCAGGCTGCAACACGTCCACCTGCATCGAGATCAGCAACCATCCGGTCTGGCCGCAAAACTTGCAGACCGTTGATCGTCCCCTCACCATCCAGCCGGATCGCTTCCAGATA
>JBCAWP010000307.1:0-2762 GCA_038534535.1 Pseudomonadota bacterium | reverse complement strand
GTACCCGGTCTCAAAATCGACGACGAGCCCCATATTTTCGAACACGGGGACGGATTCCGACAAGGTGATCGATTTGCCCCGGGAGTAGACCTTTGCGCGGATCACGCAAGGGGCGTCCTTCTCCCGTCGATACGCGCGGACCCGCACAGGCGCCTCGGCAGACAGTTCGGCAATTTCCGACACATCCGTCCCCGTGTTCGAAAATATGGGGCTCGTCGTCGATTTTGAGACCGGGTACCGGGTGCGCCCACCGCGCAAACCGCGCCCCGACGCGCCCGATGATTATTGGATCCACGATGTGCTGATGCGCACCGAAACCGGCCGAGACGTCAATCTCGCCGAGACCGGCGTGCGCTTCCAGGATGCCTTTGTGGCCGTCTGGATGAAGCGCGTGGAGAATGATGGCTTTAACAAGCTGGTTTTTACCATCAGTGCCGATTGGAAGGATGTTGATCTTCTCAGGGGGCTCGCCGCTTATCGCCGTCAGAGTGGTATGGATCCGGCGGCACCGAGCCAGATCCGTGCACTGAATGCCTATCCGGCGATTACGCAAAACGTCCTGCATCTCTTTAAGACACTGTTTGATCCTTCAAGTGATGAGACGCTGGCGGCGCGAGAGGCTGCGGGTGCAATGATCCGTTCCCAGATAAGAGAGCAGCTCTCCCAAGTGCCCTCACTTGAGGATGATCGTGTGTTGCGGCGCATGACCAATCTGATCTTTGCGATTCAGCGGACGAATTTCTACCAGCCAGAGCGAACCTGTCCCCTGGCTTTCAAGATTGCGAGCCGCGATCTGGAGGATTTGCCAAAGCCGAAACCGTTCCGGGAGATCTTTGTCGCGAGCCCGGTGGTGGAGGGCGTCCATATCCGCTTCGGGCCGGTGGCCCGCGGCGGATTGAGATGGTCCGATCGCCAAGACGATTTCAGGACTGAAGTCCTGGGGCTCGTCAAAGCCCAGCAAGTGAAAAACGCCGTCATTGTTCCCGTAGGCTCAAAAGGGGGCTTTGTCCCCAAACGCTTGCCCCCGGAGGGGGGGCGCGAAGCGATCCGCGACGCAGGCATCAACGCCTATCGGGCCTTTATAAGCGCGCTCCTCAGCGTCACAGACAATCTGATCGACGGCGAAGTGCGACATCCCGATCAGACGATCGCCCGCGACGGCACCGACCCGTATCTGGTCGTCGCGGCTGATAAGGGCACGGCGACGTTTTCCGATATTGCGAATGAGATCAGTGTTTGCCTTGGTTTTTGGCTAGGTGATGCCTTCGCCTCTGGCGGGTCGGCCGGATATGATCACAAGGCGATGGGGATCACGGCCCGGGGCGCCTGGGAGGCAGTGAAGCGCCACTTCCATGAAATGGGTAAGGACATCCAGTCCGAACCGTTCACCGTCATCGGGGTGGGGGACATGTCGGGGGACGTTTTCGGTAACGGCATGCTGTTGTCGGAAAAGATCCAATTGAAAGCGGCGTTCAACCACCTCCACATCTTTGTCGACCCCGATCCAATAGATACCGACCGGTGTTTTGCTGAGCGCCAGCGTCTGTTCGATCTGCCGCGGTCCAGCTGGTCTGAATATGATGTTGCTTTGATTTCTGAAGGGGGCGGTGTTTTCGAGCGTTCGGCCAAAGCCATCCCGCTCAGCCAACAAATGAAAGATATGGCCGGGCTGACGGCGGATGAGGTGACCCCGGACGAGCTAATCCATGCCCTATTAAAGTCTGAGGCAGAACTCCTCTGGTTCGGTGGGATCGGCACCTATGTGAAATCCGATGCCGAGACGTCTGCCGATGTGGGCGACCGGGCCAATGATGCCATTCGTGTAAATGCCGATGAGTTGAAGGTGAAAGTGATCGGCGAAGGCGCTAATCTCGGGATTACTCAATCGGGCCGTATCGCCTTTGCTTTGAATGGCGGCCGTGTAAATACCGATGCCATTGACAACTCCGCCGGGGTCGACAGCTCCGACCACGAAGTGAACATCAAAATCTTACTGTCCGAAGCGATGCGGCGCGGGCAACTGCCGCGCGGCGAGCGAAATACGCTTCTGGCGTCGATGACGGATGACGTGGCTCGCCACGTGCTGACCCACAATACTAGTCAAACAGGGGCGCTCAGCCTTGCCGAGGCAAGCGCTGCTGAAGACCATTTTGCGCTTGAGCGTTTGATGGTGCGCCTGGAACGACGCGGCGTTCTGGACCGCGACGTCGAGGGATTGCCGTCTACGGAGGATATGGCGTCCCGGGCAGAGGCGGGGCAGTGGCTCACGCGGCCGGAGATCGCTGTGCTGCTCGCCTGGTCGAAGATTGTTCTCTTTGATGACATTGTCGCGTCCGACCTGCCGGACGACCCTGTCTTTGTCCCGGTTCTTAAGTCTTATTTCCCCACAGCCCTCAACCAGTATGCGGATACGATGCTTGCGCATCGGTTGCACCGAGAGATTATTGCAACCGTCCTGTCCAATCGTATTATCGATTTTGGTGGACCGGCCATGATGCTCGAATTGCGCGAAGTCACCGGTGCGCAGAACGCAGACATCGTGAAAGCCTTCGAAGTTGCGCTGAGCGCGGCGAAGTCGGCAGATATTCGCGCGATGGCGGTAGAGAGCGGTGTGATCTTGCCGGCGGACGTCGAGCTGATTTTGCGCCGTGCGCACGTCACCTTCATCAAGGCCGCGACAGCCCAGATCGTCCGAACACAGATGGACGGCGAAACGCTGAACCTTATCGCACGTTACCAGAAGGGCTTTGATGCACTCATCG
>JBCAWP010000306.1:0-2765 GCA_038534535.1 Pseudomonadota bacterium | reverse complement strand
CCACGAGGGCGTCCATGGCCCAATCAATCAGCGGCTTACTCGTCACCTCGATCAGAGGCTTCGCGGTCGTCTCCGTTAAGGGACGCATCCGCGTGCCAAGCCCCGCCGCGAGGACCATGGCGGTTTTCGGCACCTGGATCATTGTGTGACCTCAAAGATAAAGGGCGCCACATCCTTCACGAATGCCGCCATGCCCTCACAGGCTGGATGCATGAGGTTCTGCGCGAGCAGGTATTGCTGACGCGGCATAAATTGAAGGTAGCGCGCCTTACCATCGCGCACGGGCAGCCGGGCAAATAGACCTGTGATGCGGAGGGCATTGAGGGCGCCAAGGACCGCCAAACGCATGAGAAAATCGGCCTCGGATTTACCGGTTCCATCGAGATAGGTGCGGATGGCGGCCGTCCGCGCCGGTTCGGTGACCACGCGCCGCGCATCCTGCACCAGCATGGCCATTTCCCAGCCATCCCACCCGTTCACCGCATCCTGGAAGTCGAGAAGACCAACCCGCGCGATACCGGTCCGGCCTGGTAGCCAGAGAAGGTTTTCGGCATGGTAATCACGCAGGATAAAATCGCGCGGGAAGGCATCCGCCTGTTCGATCAGTGCCTCACGCTCGCGTTCCCATCGGGCGCGATCGGCATCGGTGAGCCGCATGTCGTCGACGAGTTGTGGCAGCCAGTCGGCGAATAAATCAGCATTTACCCGCAGAGCCAGGGCGTCATAATCCAGGATTGGCCAGTCACCGAGGCGAGACGGTGCAGGTTCGCGGTGCAAACTGGCCATGGCCTCGGCCGCCGCCACATATAAGGCGCCTTCGCTCGCCTCTCCCCGCTCGATCAATCGGGCGAATTCGAGTGACGCGCCGAAGTCCTCGATGATGGCGAGGCCGGCGTCGATGTCTTCGGCAAAAATTTCAGGAGCTGAAAATCCTCGCGCCTTCAGAAACCGGGCAATCTCGACATAGGCCTCCACGCGGGAGGCCGCGAGACGGGACTGGGCATTCCAGCCGAGCGCATGGCGCGTGGCTTCGTCAGCCTCCGGCGGGCAGGGCTCCGCCTCAACCTTTGGCGCGTCCATCACGAGCGCGGGGCGCGGGCCTCCGGTGAGGCGGATATAACGCCGGGTGGAGGCATCCTGGCTGAGGGGGTGCTGCTCAGCGTGCCCAAAACCGGACCTTTCAAGGAACCGGTCGATCAGATCGGACCGGGAATCAGAAACCATCGTCATTCAAGCGTGTCTGCCAGTCTTCGCCCAAGGGTTCCAGAGCGGCGCGCCGTCCAGTCCCCTCGGCTGTCAATCTAAGATCGAGCCGCCAAGCCGGAAGGCGGTGCCCGGCGCGTTCTGGCCATTCAACGAGCATGATGCCAGCTTCGGTCTCGTCCCAGCCGAGCTCGTCGAGGTCGCCTGGCGTCTCGATACGGTAGAGATCATAGTGCCAGAGCGGCCCCGCGGGCGTCTCATAGGTTTGGACAAGGGTGTAAGTCGGGCTCGGCACATCCATGTCAGCACCGCAAAGGGATTGGAGGAGACCGCGAGCAAGGGTCGTCTTGCCGGCGCCGAGGCCACCGTGCAGGGCGATCACGTCTCCGGGCCTCAAAAGCCCTGCGATCTGAGCGCCCAGGGCACGCGTTTCGGCTTCATCGGCAAGAATTATCGACCGCATCGGCGCGGCATACAGCGCTTTTGTGGCCAAAGAAAGCGCGCCCCGGCGTTGATTTTGTGCTGCGCCTACGACAGAGTGCGAGAGAGAAATATGACGCCTGCGTCATGATTTGCAAACATCTCGCATTGGAGCCTGGATTGGACCTGTCGGCAGCCGAGAACATCGTCATCATTGGCGGCGGCCAAGCCGGTGCTCAAGCGGTCGCGTCTCTTAGGCAATGGGGGTTTGACGGACACATTGCGCTCGTCTGCGAAGAGCCTGCCTTGCCCTACCAACGCCCACCATTATCCAAGGCCTATATGAAGGGCGACCTGACCGAAGACCGCCTCTATTTCAAGCCAGCGGAGTGGTATGTGGATCAGGCCGTATCCGTGCATTCGGGGGTCACTGCGACGTCCATCGACCGCGGCGAGCGGCGTGTATCACTGTCCGATGGCGCTGCACTTGACTATGACGCCCTGATCCTCACGACCGGCTCTCGCCCCCGCGCGCTGCCCCTACCGGGGGCCAGCTTGGACGGGGTCTTTGACCTGCGCACACTTGCTGATGTCGAGGCACTCAAACCGCATATGACGGCGGGGCAGAAGCTGGTCATCGTCGGCGCGGGATATATTGGGCTCGAAGCGGCGGCCGTGGCCCGGCAACTCGGCCTTGATGTCACCGTGCTCGAAATGGCCGACCGTGTCTTGGCGCGTGTCACGAGCCCCGTCATCAGCGACTTCTATTCGCGGCTCCATAGCGCGCACGGCGCTCACATCCGCACCAGTGCACAGCTCACCGAACTGGTTGGAACAGGGGGGCGTGTCAGCGCTGCCCGCCTCGCATCCGGGGAAGACGTGCCGTGCGACCTCGTCCTGGTCGGTATCGGCATCGTGCCGAACCAGGACCTCGCTGAGGATGCGGGCATCGCCTGCGCCAATGGCATCCTCGTGGACGAGGACGCCCGCACCAACGACCCCCGCATTTTTGCCGCCGGCGACTGCGCCAATCGCCCCCTCGTCCACTACGGACGCACAGGCCGGCTGGAAAGCGTCCATAACGCCATCGAGCAGGGCAAGCTCGCAGCTGCCGCCATCCTTGGCCGTGCCCGCCCGCCCGT
>JBCAWP010000305.1:0-2829 GCA_038534535.1 Pseudomonadota bacterium | reverse complement strand
GATATCCGCGGCGATTGGTGAGCCGGACTGCTCGGCCTCGCGGACCTGGGCTTCCGCCTGTTGGCGCGCATCGATGGCTTGGTCTTCAGCCTCGGCGAGGGCTTCGGCAGTGTGTTGAGCTCTGTCCGCAGCATCGCGTTCAGTTGCGGCCCGCTCGGCTGCTTCCTCGGCGGCGCGGGCCGCGTCTTCCGCTTCGAGGGCGCGACCGGCCTCGATGAGTTCGTCTTTCTTATTTTTCTTTCCGAACCAGAGGATCATACAGGGTGTCCCATAAGCGTTTGGCCGTTTTGGCCGGTGATCTGCACGCGGGCGAGGGCCCCGGCCTGTTGAGACGCGGCCGCGGTGAGCGTCACAGGCGTGAAGTCTGGCAGACGTGCGGTCTGGCCCCGCTCAACAAGGACTGGCGCGACCGTTCCGACATGCTGATCGAGATGGCGCGAGAGGGCAAGCCTTCCGACCTCGCGCAGGCGTGCGGCACGGGCTTTCACGATGTTGCGGTCCAGCTGCGGCATCCGAGCCGCCGGCGTGCCGGGGCGCGGCGAATAGGGGAAGGCGTGGAGGAAGGCGATGTGCGCTTCATCGATCAGCGAAATCGAGTTTTCAAACGCGGCTTCGGTCTCGGTGGGAAAGCCCGCGATCAGGTCCGCGCCGAAAGCGATTTCCGGTCGTTTCTCCTTGAGGCGCTGGGCCAGGGTGATGGCCTCCGCGCGGGAGTGGCGGCGTTTCATCCGTTTCAGGATTAGATTGTCTCCGTGTTGAAGCGAAAGGTGGAGATAAGGGGCGACGCGCAGGTCTCCGGTGATCGCCTCTTCAAGGGCTGGGTCGATTTCGATGGCATCGATCGAGGAGAGGCGCAGCTGCGGTAGGTCTGGCACCAGTTTCAGGATGCGTTGCACGAGGTTTCCGAGCGGCGGCGTGCCGGGCAGATCCGCGCCCCAACTTGTGAGGTCAACTCCAGTGAGGACGACTTCATGGTGGCCGGTTGCGACGAGGCGACGGACCTGATTGACCACCTCACCGGCGGGCACAGACCGGGAGTTTCCTCGGCCATAGGGAATGATACAAAATGTGCAGCGATGATCGCAGCCGGTCTGGACCTGGACATAGGCCCGCACACGGCCTTCCAGCCCCTCGATCAAGTGCCCCGCCGTCTCGCGCACCGACATAATGTCGTTGACGCGCACTTTCTCAGTGCCGTCGAGGAGTGTCTCCGGCGCCCAGGTCGCGGCCTGCATTTTTTCCGCATTGCCGATGACGCGGGTCACCTCCGGCATGTCGGCAAACATTTTCGGATCGATCTGCGCGGCGCAGCCGGTGACGAGGATCGGCTGACCGGGATGGTCTTTGGCCGCGCGGCGAATGGCCTGGCGCGCGGAGCGAACCGCCTCGCCGGTCACCGCGCAGGTGTTCACGATGACGGCCTCCGAGAGGCCAGCCGCGGCGGCGTGGCCGCGCATGACTTCGGACTCATAGGTGTTGAGCCGGCAGCCAAGTGTGATGAGGGTGGGGGCGGGGCGCGTCATGGGAAGCGGAGATGACGCGTTTAGGTCGGGGATTCAAGGGGCGTCCGCTTGACGGACTGGCGCGCGCTTGCCCCTCTGGCCGCAGACCAGGAGAGCGCAAACGTGTTTGATTTGAAAAACAAGACTATTCTCGTTACCGGAGCCTCGCGCGGGATTGGCGCGGCGCTCGCGCGGCAAGTGGTGGCGGCCGGCGGACGGGTCATCCCCCACGCGACGGGTATGAGCGATGCGGCGGCTAAAGTCGCCCGGGAAGTGGGCGCTGATTTCGTCTTTGAGGATCTGTCCTCTGCCGGGGCCGGCGACCGCGTGTTTGCGGCGGCCTTGGAGGCGGCTGTTGGGCAGATCGATGGGGTCGTTAACAATGCTGGGATTTTCGAAGCCTCGCCGCTGAGCGGCGGGGGCTGGGACGAGGGGTGGACGCGCACTCTGGCCGTCAATGTCCAGGCGCCCGCTGATATCTGCAGGGCCGCGGTGGCTCATTTTCGCGCGTCGGCCGGCGGGACGATTGTGAACATTGCCAGTCGCGCGGGGCATCGCGGCGACGGGCCGGACCACGGGGCTTATGCGGCGTCGAAAGGCGCGCTGCTTGCCATGACGAAGACCTGGGCTCGCGCCCTCGCCGGCGAGGGGATCCACCTTTATGCGATTGCGCCCGGCTGGGTGGAGACGCGGATGGCGCCGGAAGACATCAAAAAGCGCGCCGATGCGATAAAGGACATCCCGCTGGGGCGCGTGGCGCAGCCGGACGAGGTGGCCGCCATGGCCGTTTTCCTCCTGACCGGGGCGTGCGCCTCTGCCGTCGGCGCGACGATGGACATTAATGGCGCGAGCTATGTGCGATGATGTTTGCGCCGGTTTGCGTTTAGCCCGACGCGCTTGCGGCCACGATGACAGCCGTTGAGGCCGCGACGGCTGCATTCACCGCATCGATTGCGTCGCGGGCGGCCTTGGCGGCGGGCCAGTCGCCGCGTGTGAGCGATTTAATATTCGATTTGTGTTGCCTCAGCAGGTCGCGGTCGAAGTTCCGTTTGAGCAGATGGCCGGCATTCGCCAGGGCAATGATCGAGGCCGTTCGCTCGTTGATCGCGGAATGCTCATTGAACAGATGGCCGGACATTTCGGCGAGCAGGCGACCTTTTGGCTGGCCATTGCGGGCTGGCCAGCGGGTCACCGGAAACAGGCCGAACATGTGCAATGATTGCCGCTCGACCGCGCCGAGTGCTTCGAGTTCGTCGCCGATCATCTCAACGCGTCCGGACATGCTCGAGAGCCGGCTGACCCAATGCTGCAGGGTGCGGGGCCGAGG
>JBCAWP010000304.1:0-2828 GCA_038534535.1 Pseudomonadota bacterium | reverse complement strand
ACCGGCAGGTCTTCGATGGGCCGGAAGCGGTGCGCATGATCCTCCTCAACGAGGGCGTTCTTTTCGCCGTCCAGACCTTGATCCGAAAGCGCCTTGCCGATCAGAGACAGCCGCTGTTCGCGCCAGCGCTTGGCGGCGGCATGGACCTCGACACATTGATTGATCTTATCGGCCGTTCCAAGTTTGGCTTCGTCCACAAGAACCTCGCCTTTACGCGTATTCACGAGGATAGCGTGACGTCGAAGGAAGCAGTTCTGCAGTCCCGCGCGCTCACACGGTATTGCCTATATCTGCTCACTCACTACGGACCTGCCGCATTCGGCCATCAGTACCAGGAACAGTTGAAACGGTTTCGTCGCTACTATGTTCGGCGCATCCTGCGCTGGGGCCGAGAGGTGGAGGACGTGGCACACATAGAGTCCCATAAGCAGGCGATTGAGCAAGCTGGCTGGCGGTTTGGGCCAGTGCTGATGGCCGATGCGATTGTCGATTGGGTTTTGATTCGGTTGGGTTTCCGCTCGGCATGGACCGGGTTTCCGGGCTGGGAGTAGGAGGACGTTATGGCCGAGTTCGAAGTCATCATTCCATACTTTCAGAGAAAGCCCGGCTTGCTCGCTCGCGCACTCGAATCAGTCTTTGCTCAGGGTGTTGATAGCGTGCGGGTACACGTCGTGGATGATGGGTCCCCGCGCTCGGCGCGCCTCGACATAGCCGCGTTGCCCCTCGACCAGGTGTCCGCGATCAATTTGATCGAGCAGGCGAATGCGGGGGCGACCGCCGCGCGAAACCGGGGATTGGCCGAATTGTCGCCGGACGCCCAATTTGTTGCGTTCCTGGATTCTGACGATGTCTGGCAGGCCAATCATCTGAAGCGTGCCAGAGAGGCCCTCAAGGCGCCGGACATCAGCCTCTTTTTTGATCGGATGGCTGCTGAGAAGAGTTTTGCCGAAGGATATGAGCGGCCGTCAAAGCAGATCGATCCAGACCTGATTGATCGAAAGACCAAGTCTTCGCCGACCTTTGAGATATCAGATCCGGTTAAGCTGCTCTGCGGCGACTGGTACCGCGTATTGCATTTGTCTGTGACCGTCATCTCCGCGTCACTTGCCCGGCGCGTTCACTTTGATGAGGCGTTCCGATTGGCCGAAGACTTCGAGTTTTATGGGCGGTGCGCGTCTCAGTCTGGCCGCTGGATCGCCGATGATCGCATTGGGGCCCGGCGCGGAACGGGCGAAAACCTGTGGCATGGCACCCAAACAACCGATACGCGTTATGCGCGGGAGAAGTATTTCACGATGCGCGCATTGAAACGGCTGAAGGCGCGCAATGGTGCAAATCCCGACGTGGTTGAGCAAATCGATGAGCGGCTCGCTCTTTACCGGGACCAGTTCTATTGGAGCCAACGGGATAAGATGCGTGCTGGGTCAATGCTGGACTTAGGCCTGGTGATGCAGTTTGTTGCTTATGACCCTGCTTTGCTGAAGTTTTTTGCACAAAAGGTCACGTCCCGCGGGCAAGCCGTGCGACCAAGCTGAGATTATTCTCAGCGCTTAACGGTCAGCCGCGGCGACGCGGTCGATCTGCTCAAAGGTGAGACGGCGCGGATCAGCGCCATCCGCCACTTTCCGGTACCAATCCGCGGTGAGCTCGATCCGTTCCTTTCCGCGAATTCGGTCCGACCACCCCAACGTTTCGCGGGCCAATGCCGAATTCACCGCAAGGGTGATCATTTCGACTGAGCCCGGCACGGGTTCATGGCGCCATTTGGACGACGCGCCGAGTGCGGTTTGCATAATCTCTGTCACATCTCGCACGCTGAGCGCGGTTTCCTCGGACGGCCCGAAATTGAGTGCATTTGGCACAGGTTTGTTTTGGGCAAGCGCTTCGGCGTAGACGAGATATCCGCAGATGCCGTCAATGACATGGAGCCAGGGGCGCGTTGCCTCGGGGTGTCGAAGGACAAGCGCTTCACCGCGCTCCGCAGCGCGGACGACATCTGGTAGAATGCGCCGGTCTGAATAGTCGCCGCCTCCAACAATGTTCCCGCAGCGCGCCGTTGCGATGGGCACAGTGCGTTTCGAGAAATAGGTCTGGGCGAAGCTCCGAACGATGAGTTCTTTGGCCGCCTTTGACGCGGAGTAGGGGTCTTTACCGCCAAGCTCGTCGCTCTCCTCAAACGCGCGGCCTCGATCATCATTGGCGTAAACCTTGTCCGACGTGATGATCAGGATCGCTTCTATACCATCGTGCCCGCGAAGGGCATCCAATAGATGGGCGGTGCCCATGACATTGCTCGATAATGTGTCCAGCGGGGCATCGATCGACTGGCCGACAATGGTTTGGGCGGCCATATGAATGACGATTTCCGGATCGGATTCGCCAACGATCTGGGAGACTTTGTCCTTGTCGCGGAGATCGAAGATCGTCGATTGGCAGAGTTCATCGCCGCCGATTTGATCGAACATGGCCGGCGCGGTTTCTGGCGCGAGCGAAAGTCCTGTCACATGAGCGCCGAGCTTGTTCAACCAACAAAGGGTCCACGCGCCTTTGAAACCGGTGTGTCCGGTGAGCAGAACGCGTTTACCTCGCCAGAATTCAGGGTTTGGGCGCATAGAGTCCTCATATGCAACAAGTTGAATCAGATCGCTGGTTTTGCCCATCAATCTGCCATTGGGTCGGCGTAAAACATGCAATAGCAGTGCCGAAACGCAAGCGGCTGGACAATCGTCGGAAAAGGAACGCAGGGGAATGATCCTAATTGATACAGCCCTCGAAAAGTTTGCCGCTGATGGCGGACAAATTCGCATTGGCGTGATCGGTGCAGGCTT
>JBCAWP010000303.1:0-2832 GCA_038534535.1 Pseudomonadota bacterium | reverse complement strand
CACCGAACATGATGTCCGGCTCATCGCGACGTGCTTCCCCATCGGCCATAGCGTCTTTTCCCAACCCAATGGTTACACTACGCAGCCGCTCCCAATTTAAAAGAGAAAACTGTTAACTTTGTTAACTTTCTCAAAGCTCCCCCTACGGACGAACGCTCGGCGCTCGTTATGCCGTCGGCAGGGTATTTGCCGCAATTTTGCCATAATTCGGCACTGAGTTAAATATAGTCGGCGCGCACCAAAGTCGCCGACGTGTAGGCGTTCGATAGACATTCGCAGTTCTGACATCGTAGGGAGATGAGATGAAAACCATGATCACCGCCGCCGCCTTTTTGGCTGGCGCCGCACTGCCCGCCATGGCGCAGACCATGACAATTGAGTTCACACCGGATGATGGCTCTGACCCGCTCGCCATCACGTTCGACCAGGCCAATAGCATGGCGACGATGCCGGACGAGTCCGTCGTGCCGTTCACTTGGGATGAAGCAGCGGCGACGCTTTGCTCAACACCCCCCGGGTCTGAGGAAGAGGTCTGTGCGACCTTTGCCGATGGCGCAACCGAGCCGGCGATTGGCGTGACCTCGGCCTATACGACCAATGCCGGCGGCGCTGGCTCGGCCGTCATCACCGCCATGTCGGAATAGGCTTTCGGCCGCTCGACCCGAGCGCTGATGGGCTTGGATAAGGTTAAGACGGCCCCGTAGTCTGATGGCTACGGGGCCGTTTTTGTTTGGTTTTTTTTGATGTCTTGGTTAAGGCGCGGCGCCGGCAATGTCCTGTATCGCCGCGTCTTGGCGTTGATGCATCGTCAACGCGATGGCGGGATCGGTGTCGAGCGCATAACGCTGCGCCGGGAACAGGCCGCCGCGGGCGAGACCCGGAAAGTCGACTTCGCCAACCGCCTGAAAGCCGAGCCGTTGCAGCACGGTGCCGGAGGCTGGATTGTCGGTGAAGTGGCCGGCGACAAAGCCTTCCGCGCCGAGCGTGCGACGTGCCCAGCTGAGCACAGCATGGCCGGCCTCGGTCGCAATGCCTTGGCCCCAATAGGGCTCGCCGACCCAATAGCCAATTTCCCAAATGTCATCGAGGACGGGATGCAGGCCGGTGCAACCGACGACGCCGTCCTGCCAGGAATCGACCAGGAAAGTGTATTCCTGTCCGTGTTTCTGCTTGTCGGCGCAGGCGGTGATAAAGGCGGTCGCGTCGGCTTCGGAATAGGGCGACGGCACCCGCGCCAGGTTCCAGGCCAGTTTCGGATTGTCGATCAGGGACACCACCACGGCCACGTCGCGCAAAGCGGGCGCGCGCAGTTTGAAGCGCGGCGTGTCGATCTCGATCGGCTGGTTTGGGTCTATTGGGTCGAGTGTGTCTTCTGGCATGGCCCGTCTCCATTGGGCCAAGGGGAGAAACAAAAAGGGAGACAGTGGCCTGTCTCCCCTTGGATCTCTTGGTCAGGCCACTCTCTAGCGGCCTTAAGTGACCGCGTGCTATTCGGCTGCGTCCGCCACCGGGGTCACCGACACAAATTGACGGTTGCCACGCTTGCGGGTGAACTGGACCTTGCCCTCAATCAGGGCGAAGAGGGTGTGGTCTTTGCCCATGCCGACGCCGCGACCGGGATAGGTCTTAGTGCCGCGCTGGCGAATGATGATATTGCCCGGGATGACATGCTCGCCACCATATTTCTTGGTGCCGAGATATTTCGGGTTTGAATCGCGTCCGTTCTTGGATGAACCGCCTGATTTCTTATGAGCCATATCCGCTCTCCAATCTGATCCTTCAGCCTATAGCCGAATTATGAGTCTTTCGCGAAGTCTTTTGCCTGCGCGACCCAGTCATTGCTTTCAAACTTGCCGGCGGCGCCGATTTTTTCTTCCAGCGCGGCGACGTCATCTGCCGACATGGCGGCGATTTGCGCGAAGCTGGTAATGCCTTCGGCTTCGAGCTTGCCTGCGAAGACTTTGCCGAGGCCCTTCATCTTGGTCAGGTCGTCAGCCTTTGCCGGGGCCGCCTCGGCCTTTGGCGCGGCGGCTTTCTTTGCAGCTGGCTTTTCCGCCTCTTCTTTTGGCGCGGCGGCTTTGGTCTCGACCTTCGCCTCTTCCGCTTTTGGAGCGGCTTTCTTCGGCGCGGCTTTCTTCTTCGCCGGCGCTTTCTGACCGTCGGCCAGGATGGAGTCGATGGTCACAACCGTCTCAAGTTGGCGATGGCCTTTCTTACGACGATAGGTGCTGCGCTGGCGCTTCTTGAAGATCATCACCTTGGCGCGCTTACGCTGCTCAGTGACGGTGCCAACAACACGGGCGCCAGAGACGGTTGGCGCGCCAACTTCAAGGCCGCCATCGCTGCTCAGCATCAGCACGTTTTCGAAGGTGACGTCTTCGCCGGCGTCGAGCGCCAGCTTCTCAATGACGATCTCGTCGCCTTCGGCCACTTTATACTGTTTGCCACCTGTTTGAATGACCGCGAACATCGTTTTTTTCCTTTGTCAGGCCTGGTCTTTTCCAAACCAATAATCTTCTATCGCTGCTGCCAAGTGGCGCAAACGTGAAGCGCGGCATAAACACCAGAAGCAGGTTTCTGTCAAACCCTGAACCGCATGTTCTGACAGACTTGAATTCCCTGGCGGCATTGCGTAGGCGAGGGGGGCTTGGAGAGGTGCCGGAGTGGCTGAACGGGACGGTCTCGAAAACCGTTGAGCGCGCAAGCGTTCCGAGGGTTCGAATCCCTCTCTCTCCGCCAGAAAAATTTTTATGTTGTTGATATTATTGCATTTTTGACTTTGTCGAGCAGACTATCCCCCGTTTTGACCACCAGGCTCGTCAGCCTCCTGAC
>JBCAWP010000302.1:0-2843 GCA_038534535.1 Pseudomonadota bacterium | reverse complement strand
CCGACCCAAAAAGTCAGAATTAATGGGCTCTCGTCTGGTTCAGGCGAGGGCCTATTTGACTATGGAAACGGATGGCACTGGTTCATTGATGCGGAAATGATCAGGCTTTTGCCCCTTTCTTTCCGCCACCATAGGCCGGTGACAGCGCGGCCCGGGCCTCGTCAAGGGGCCACCGAGGCCGCGCCGTGGCGCTGAGATCGCCGCGCGCGCCGGCCCGCAAATGTTCAGCGCCTGCCAAGGCAATCATCGCAGCATTGTCGGTACAGTGTCGAGGAGGGGGCAGGATGAGGTCGGCGCCTGCTGTGTCCGCGACGGTTTGCAGCGCACCGCGAATTTCCGCGTTGGCGGCGACGCCCCCGGCAACCACCAAGCGCACCTCGTCATCTTGTGTCTGGTAGTCCGCGAGCGCACGCCGCGTCTTCTCGGCGAGGATGTCGGCCACGGCGGCCTGGAAGCTCGCCGCGAGGTTCGCAGATCGCGTGTCGTCCAATGGCGCGGCCGCAATCTCTCGCGCAATGGCCGTTTTCAAACCGGCAAAAGACATGTCGAGCCCTGGCCGGTCGAGAAGGGGCCGGGGGAGGTGGATCGACTTTGGATCCCCTTCGTGCGCGAGCCGTTCTACGGCCGGGCCGCCCGGAAATCCGAGCCCCATTAGCTTTGCCGTTTTGTCGAAGGCTTCGCCGGCAGCATCGTCAATCGTTGAGCCTAGGCGATAGTACGCGCCGAGGCCTGCCACATGGATCAATTGGCAGTGCCCGCCGGACACGAGCAAGAGGAGGTACGGAAACGGACAGTCTGCCGCCAAGCGCGGGGAGAGGGCATGGCCCTCCAAATGGTTGATCGGCAAGAACGGCTTTTCCACCCCAAGGGCTAGGGCTTTACCCGTCATAAGGCCCACTAACACACCCCCGATGAGGCCTGGCCCGGCCGTCGCGGCGATCCCGTCCATTTCGGCGAGCGACAAACCGCTGGCACTCAGGGCCTCCCCCACGATCCGGTCCGCGAGGTCAGCATGGGCCCGTGCGGCAATCTCCGGGACGACACCGCCATAGAGCGCATGCTCATCGGTTTGCGACCGGATGACATCGGACAGGATGTTGACCCGATCCCCCTCCAGGCGGACGACCGCCGCTGCGGTTTCGTCGCAGCTCGTCTCGATGCCGAGGACGGTCACAGTTTGGTGGAAGGCTTGCTCCATCTTGGCCGGGCTTGTAGCTCAGATTGGAAAAGGCGGAAACGCCTCCAATCAAGGAAACCGCCAGCTATGGTAGACACAATTCGTATCGGCACACGCGGATCGCCGCTCGCGCTCCACCAAGCCGACCAGGTTAAGAGTCTGATCGAGGCTGCGAGCGACGGCGCCCTCACCGGTGATGTGACGACGTTCACAACGACCGGAGACCGTTTGACCACGGAACGCCTCATCTCCTCCGGTGGCAAAGGGCTGTTCACCAAGGAGATCGATCTCGCCATAGACCGCGGTGACGTCGACATCGCCGTCCACTCGTTGAAAGACGTCCCAAGCGTTCTGCCAGACGGTCAAGACCTTCTTGCCTTCATGGCGCGTGAAGACCCCCGTGAAGGCTTTATCTGTCCAACGGCCACCGCCCTCGAAGACCTGCCGGAAGGCGCCGTCGTCGGCACCGCCAGTATTCGCCGAGAGGCGCAGACCCGCCTCGTGCGATCTGATCTTCAGATCGTGCCGTTCCGTGGAAATGTCCAGACTCGGCTGAAGAAACTCGAAGAGGGCCAGGCCGACGCGACTTATCTGGCCATGGCGGGGCTCTCCCGGCTCGGCATGGCGCACCTCGCGCATCCGATCCCGTTGGAAGACATGTTGCCATCTCCCTGCCAGGGCATTGTCGCAATCGCTGGCGTCCCCGATCGTCTCAGCCAGGCGATGCTTGAGGTTCTGACTAAAATCAACAATTCGGCGAGCGCCAGGGCCGCCGCGGCCGAACGTGCCTTTTTGGTGACACTCGACGGGTCTTGTCGGACCCCGATCTCCGGACACCTTTTCCAGACCGATGGAACACTCCGATTTGTGGGGGAGGTGACCGCACCTGATGGGTCCGAGGTCTGGGACAATACAGTCCACTGCTCTTCAAATTCTGATCTTGATGATCTCGCAGCGGCGGGGCGTGTGGCCGGCGAGGCCATCCTTGAAGCGACGGGCGGTCAGTTACCTCTGGTAGAGGCCTGAACGGTCGTGGCGGTTCGGGTGATTGTGACACGGTCCGAGCCCGGTGCCCGCGAGACGGCCGATCGTTTGGCGGCCCAGTCCTTCCAGCCCATTATTGCCCCAATGCTGACCATCGAGCCGACCGGGAAAGCCCTGCCACCGCTTGAACGGGCGCAAGGGCTTGTTTTCACGAGCGCCAATGGCGTCCGCTTCTTCGGACGAAAGTCTAACCGACGGGACTTAACCGCTTGGTGCGTGGGTCCGGCGACGACAGATGCGGCCTTCGCGGCCGGGTTTGAGGAGGTGCACAACGCCGATGGGAACGCGCAAACCCTAGCCGATGTGATTGCCGATCAAGCCGATCCCTATGCCGGCACGCTCGTGCACGTTGCTAATGAAGCGGCGGCCGGGCGGTTACTCGCGCAATTGGAAGCGATCGGTTTCGACACAGAGTTTGCGCCGCTCTATCGCACACGGCCGGCCCACATTTTGCCAAAGGCAGTCTCCTCGGCCTTGCAGGCTGAGGAGCCCTGTCTGGTCATGGTCCATTCAGCAAAAGGCGCCAGCGCTTTTGAACGCTTTGCGCGCCGACACGATGTCGGGCGGCATGCCCTTGTCGCTGTGTCAAATCAAGCGGCGGCTCCGCTTGAGGATCGCGGCT
>JBCAWP010000301.1:0-2872 GCA_038534535.1 Pseudomonadota bacterium | reverse complement strand
ACCTAGCGGCCTTGCAGACGACTATGTTCTTCCTCAATGACCGAGGCTTGGAGTTGTATCGCGAAGCGGGCTTCTCTGAAGACGATATCGAGTTTGCGCTGAACCAAGAACATGAGCTGACAGAAGGAAAGCCGCTTATTGCCGGCATCATCGAGCGCCTGAATCAAGTCCTGGAGGAGCAGGACCGTTCATCTCGACCGGCAGAAGAAGCCGAAGAACGATCGCAGCAGTTCGGTGCGCTGTTTAAGGCCGATCGATATGCGGATGCTGCCACCATAAGGGCGGCGCTCTTTCAGGAGAAGTTTCGCTTCGAGCTTCCAGGAGCAGACCCGGCCGGCGAACAGGGCGGGGGCGTCTTAGCGCAGAAGAAAGGAAAGCCTCAAAAACGATCGATCGTGAGCCACATCCTTGAACAATACGCCGGAAGCCGGCTCTATTTCGGACTGATCTCGAATTTCCGCATCGGTTTTTATCATGTCGATGTCTCAGGCCCCGGATCGGATGGTTTAACGGCCCCGTTGAGCGATGAGCAGTCGCTGCAACAAAGCAGAGCTTTTGCAGCGACAATCGATCCATTTTTGCCCTTGCTGATCGGCGCTCCGGATCAAACTCCCGATGCCGACTTGATATGTCGAGCGCTTGATAGCCTCGCGCGCCCATTGGCGGATCAACACTCCATGATGGACCGGGCGCGGTTTGCCATCAGCGCTGTTTCGGCTCGCCTGAGAGGCCAAGAAGGCCCTGTCTTACGACCGACTGACTGGCGTCCCATCGGACCTGTCGCCGCCGGACTTGCTGAGCTTGAGGGCGCCACTCAATCAGATACGGACGCCATATCATCGTGCGTCGCAGAGATAACCCGAGACTTCAAACCAGCCGTATCAGCTGAGCATCCGACCCTAGATACTTATGCAAAAGAAGGCCTTACAGGGTTCGTCATCTACAAATCTCAAAATGAGAACGAGATGAGTTCGGCCTGTAGCATCGCAAGTTTCGAAGCCTCTGCAGACGAACAGCCGCCTGGCGTATACGTTCCCAATGGTCGAGATAGCGCCATAGCTTTCACCGGGCTAAGAGGGAATATTGAAGGCACGCCTTTGGTCGGGGCGCTTCAAGAAGGACCATCCTTCGGTGCCAGGTTGAGGGCCATGCCGCTCCAGGCGTCGGACGCTCCTGGCTCCAGAAGTTTCGAACCCTTTGCACTGTCCTTACGGACAAGGTCTGCAACGATTGGCGAAGGCGGCAAGCGCTCACCAGAGAATGCGGGGCACGACGTCGTCGCCAGACCGCGCGGCGAGACAGATAATGGCCTGCCGGTTTCTGATCCATTGTCGCAGAACCGATCTATCTTCCAATTAGAAGGCAACGAGACTGTTGCTTACCAGACCGTCAGCGTTCGCGTTCCCGACGCGGAGGCGCCTGAGACGACGGCCACAGCCTCCAACAATATGTGCGTCGAGCTCCTCGTTTCCGATGAGCGCGGCGATGTTGATCGGCGAGGCGTTTATCTTCAACAGGGCGATGAGCTCGAATTTGAGTTGACCGTAAAGGGGGGCAGCGACCTCAAGCTTATGGCCGCGTCCCGCTCAGATTTATCGCTCAAAGTCGCACCCGACGTAGAGATTTCAGAGACGCCGTTCCGAGACTATCCGCCTGAGATTGGCGCATTTAAAAGCTCGGAAGTGGATGCGCTTGCTGATCTCATCGATATTGAGAACAGCTCGAAATATGCAAGCAGCGTTGGCGCAGACCAACAGACTTTTGTCGCCTTCGAGGTGTCGGATCTCATACCGTTAAACGTTGAATTGTCTGACTTATCCTCAGATATCGACATCGAACTCTTTCAAGTTACAGATCAAACGGCACTTAATCTGGTCGCCTCGTCCACCAATGGCGGAGCTGACAGTGAGCTAATGTCCCTGATCTTGAATCCAGGCACATACCTCGTGCGGGTTTACTCTTACAGCGGCCCATCAGGCTTCGTTCTCACTTTGGCGGCCGACACGAATGACCTTGTGCCCATGGGTCCATTTTCTGAAAGTTTCGCGGACGACCAATCCCTCGGCCGGATGGCCAGTGGAGATTCCAAGATCTATGTCGTCGAATTCGAAACAGCCGGGCGCGCGAATTTTCGACTTGGTGGATTGGAAGCCGATGTCGATATCTTTGTTCGCGATAATGGAGGCAACGCGCTGAGATCTGGGGAAAATGTTGAAGAACTGCCTGAGATCGTAGAGCTGATTGTTGAGCCCGGGACCTATTTTGTTGAACTGAAATCGTTTGCTGCGCCGTCGGACTATCGGCTCGATATCGCCTTTAGTTCTGAGTAACGCGCAAATAAGCGCGCAAACCTGATCAGATCGACGGCGCTCTAAATCGCTCGAACGCGCTCGTGTGTGAGACGCGCTGAAGCGCGTATCATCCGAGCTAAACGATCTACCGATGCGCATCTGTGCGCGCTGGCGAAGCAATCCAAATCCTGCCAGAACCTGGCATGTGGCGATTGCCGCGTGGATGCAGGAGGCACCCTAATGACAGACGCTGCGACTGTGCTGGAGCGCGAAGAAACGCTGGAAGCGGCTGCCAAAGAGGCAATCAATACAGCGCTTCGCGCAAACAATGGCGCCGCAGTCGCCAACGCCTTTGACACGCTTTCAGATGTGAACGCCCGTCACCTGTTTTTCGAGTTCGACGGCGAGACCCAGGACCGGATCCTCAGCATAGCCGCGCCGGACTGGGCCGCGCTTTTCCTGGAGCCTTTACCGCCCCTCGAATTGGCCTTTCTCTTGGAACGGCTCGAGCCCGGCATAGCCGCAGACATTATCGATGAGTTCGACAGCTCCGTCGCGGCGGAAGTCATTGAGGCCCTCGA
>JBCAWP010000300.1:0-2890 GCA_038534535.1 Pseudomonadota bacterium | reverse complement strand
TGGACGCTCAAGATTGAGGTCTTGTTCTATGCCGCGCTGCTCGTGCTTGCGCCATGTCTAGTCTGGGCGCGGCGTCGAGGATGGGCACTGTGGTTCTTGATCGGTTTAGGGCTTGGGGGAGAGGCGTGGAGGCTTGCCTTTTTGACATTCGCATCCCCTGAGCAGGCATCAATCTCGGCCATTCTGGCCCGCCAGTTGCCTGGGCAGATGGCTTTCTTTGCGGGCGGCATGGCGCTTTGGGTCTTTCGTCATTCGCTAAAGTCGCGCACCGCGGGTCTTGGTTTGATGGGGCTGGTCTGTCTGGCAGCCGGGATTGTGGTCCCCGAAGGGATCGTGCTGCGGCCTTTGGGGCTCAGTCTTTTGGTGGCCTTTGCTGCCTGGCATCCTGGGGCTCAGATCCCCGCCGCACGCCACGGGGACATATCCTACGGCATTTACATCTGCCATTTCCCGATCATCCAGATGCTCGTCAGCGCTCGCGTATTTGAAACGTCACCCGTGTTCGGTGCACTCGCCGCCAGTGGCCTCACGCTCGGCGCGGCGTGCCTTCTTTGGCGCTTCGTCGAAAAGCCAGCTCTGAGAGCCGATAGCCACTACCGGACAGCTGACCGGACTAGGTCGCCGGTTTCTGCACCATAACGGTATGGGGGTAAGGAATTGAGATACCGGCCGCGTCCAGCGCTTCCTTGCCTTTCTTTGTCAGGTCGAACCGAACGTCCCAGTATTCGCTCGTCTTCGTCCAAGCGCGGACCGTGATGTCCACCGAACTCGCGCCGAGATTGGTGACCTTCACGAACGGCACGGGATGGGACATGATCCGCTCATCGCTTTCGACCAGCGATCGGATCGCCTCGAGCGCGACATCCATATTGTCGTCATAGTCGATGCCATAGACGATATCGACGCGCCGTGTCGGAAACCCGTTGTAATTCTTGATGATGCCGTCGATCGCCTGGCTGTTTGGCACCATGATCTTGATATTGTCGACGGTGGCAAGGACAGTCTGGAACAGGTTGATATCCTTCACCGTTCCGGCGGTCGACGCCATTTCGACATAGTCGCCCAGCGTATAAGGGCGGAAAATCATGATCATGATGCCAGAGGCGATGTTGCCGAGGGCCCCCTGCAGCGAGAGGCCAATGGCCAGGGTGAGGGCGCCGAGGACGGCGACAAAGCTGGTCGCCTGGACGCCAAAGACCTGTAAGACCGCAATGAAGACAGCCGCGGTTGTCGTCCAGCGGACAATCGATCCAAAAAACGACCCGAGCGTGTCATCGATACTGTCTCGCGAGACGGCGACATCACGGACGCGCCGTCCCAGCCATCCAGCGACTCTGAGGCCGATGACGAGCACGAAGAAGGCGCCGAGAATCCTGAGTGCACCGCTTATAACAAACGGTCCATACTGCTCGACGAGCGCATTCACATCGATTGTTGACCAGTCCAATTATCCCTCCATCACCAGACTATTTCATCGCTCCCAGCGCCCCTGTGCCGGGATTTAACAAGCGTCTTGCGACAAGCCAGACACCAAATACCAATGCAATCCAACCGAAATATCCAAACCCGGTACGGGTCCAATTGTTCACGATGACGCCGATCAGGCCCCAACCAACGGCGCCGTAAAACCACCAAGACCTGCTAATGCGCCGCTTGAAAACATAGGCCCCGGCGCTGACGACCGCGAGCACGCTCCACAAAGCAATCCACTCGCTGTCGGTCGGTCCCTGGTTCAGCAAGTAACGGCCTGCGCGCGGGACGGAAATTGCGGTTGCAGCGGTTAGCCAGCCGGCCAGTAAGCCGGTCAGCGCATCCGCGAGCATGGAGGGGGCGCCTTTTGCCTGGTCACGCATCCGGTCGAACCGGTAGGCGCCCCACCAGCTTGTCACGAGGATGGGGATGATCAGGAGGAGGTCGAGAAGCGGATTCCCGATGAGTTGGGACGACAGCATCCAGAGCGTGTTCAGTGCGCCGGTCGCGGTGACAGGAGCGGTCAGGGTGCGGCTAAGATCGGTGTCTTCGCGGAGGGCATAGATGGCAAAGGCGAGATAGGCCGTGAAGATGACGGCCCAGATCGCGAAGAATGGTCCGGGCGGCAGTTCAGGCGGGATGCCGCCCGCTGTTGCACGGTCTCCGATCGGAACGCCCCATCCGAGGCGCGCGGGGAGGTAGCCCGCCGCGGCCTGGGCGGCGAAGATAAGGATCAAGGACTGTCGCGGAATGTGTCTCATAGCTTGGCTGACATGGCGCAATCTGGCCCTCAAGAAAAGTCATCCTCTTGTGAAATAGGCTTTTTGTGGGTCAGACGGGTCCAGCTTCTGAGACCTCGAGCAGGGCTTCCAGGGCGTCGAGCGTATCGGCTTCGGCTGCGGGTTTGTCCCAACGGATACGATTGATGCGGGGGAAGCGCATGGCGAGGCCAGACTTGTGCCGCGCGGAGCGCTGGAGGCCTTCAAAGGCGATCTCCAAGACGAGCCCTTCGTCGGGGCGGGCGGTGACAGCACGGACAGGACCAAACCGGTCGACCGTGTTGTCGCGCACGTATTTGTCGAGGGATTTCAGCTCCTCGTCGGTGAAGCCGAAATAGGCTTTTCCGACGGGGGTGAGTTCGATCCCATCCTCGCCCGGTTTCCAGACACCAAAGGTAAAGTCCGAATAGAGGCTGGAACGCCGCCCGTGGCCGCGTTGGGCATACATCAGCACGGCGTCGATGAGTTTTGGGTCCTGTTTCCACTTGAACCAAAGCCCCTTTGGGCGCCCGACTTGATAGTCTGAGTCCCAGCGCTTCAACATCAGCCCTTCGATTTCGGGCGCTGGCGGCGACGACCGCGCGGTCTCCAGGTCTTCCAGAGTTTCAAAGGGGACGAGCGGGCTGACATCAATCCGATCC
>JBCAWP010000299.1:0-2921 GCA_038534535.1 Pseudomonadota bacterium | reverse complement strand
GTAGACACTGGGGATCATGACGAAATTCCCTACTCGACAAAACAGGGAAACGAATTTTAAGAACAGGGAATTCAAAGGTGGAAACAGGGAAGCATAGCAGACCGATCAGGGAAGCTGATTTTGCTCCAAAACGATGGAGTCTTGTGCGCTCCAGTCTGCCGGAATCGTCATCTTTGAAAGTTGGTATGCGGAGATGTCTGCCCGCTGGGATCCGGACGCGATCGCACACAGAATGCCAGGCGATAGCAAACCCAGACCAAGATTATGTGTGATGTATTCCGGGCTTACGTTCTCCGATGCAGCGATGTTGGAAATGCCCTGCCCGAGTTTGATCTGATCAAGCCATTTCATCGCTTTCAGGACTCGCCTGATCAGAAACTTATCAGGTTTGCGCATCGATCCGGTTTCAAGAACCAGTTTGTTCTCGACACCGCGGCGCCGTCGAACAAAATCCGCTTCAATTCGCTTTGGTTCGAGCCCTTCTTTCAGGGCGATGCTGATCATTGATTCATGTAAAGTCACGCGGGCGACGAGAAGAATGGAATTCGGGCTGGCTTTCTGATGGCGTTGAAAGTGAAGCTGAAGCTCCCGGTTCGCGCCCAGCGCTTCGCGAACCGCGTGTTCAAGTTCAGACGCGGCGAGACGCACCTGACCGTCTTTTGAAACGTAGTAGCGATATCGCCGACCAGCTTTGTTCGCATGACTTGGCGTCAGCGGTGACCCATTTTCATCAAACACTTTGCCCGCAAGCGGTGATGGATTAGCAGCGTCCTTCCCGCTCTTTCGATCGACTCCATTTTGACTGAGCCGTGCCTGGACCTTCGTCCAAATGTCTTCGTCAATGATAGCATCGTGCACGCCGTCATAGAGCTTGTCCTTGTAACGGATCTTGCCGATATAAATCTGGTTCGAAAGAAGATGGTACAGTCGTCCCCGGGAAAAGGATTTGCCTTCAATGATGCGCCCGGATTTCAGCGTTCGGGTCTTGGTGCGAAAACCGCTCGCGTCGGCGAACTGTTTCAAAGCACGGACACTGCCGCGGACGAGATAGGATTCAAACAAAGTCCGAACAATCTGCGCCTCCACTTTGTTGATGACCAGACCGTCATCGGTCTTGTCATACCCAAGCGGGACCAGGCCGCCCATCCAGAGACCTTTCTTCTTCGACGCTGCAATCTTGTCCCGGATGCGCTCAGCAGTCACTTCGCGTTCGAACTGTGCGAATGACAGCAGGACATTGAGCGTAAGGCGCCCCATGCTGGAGGACGTGTTGAATTGCTGGGTCACAGATACAAAGCTGGCGCCAGCAGCATCAAGACGGTCGACCAGTTTGGCAAAGTCAGCGAGCGACCGCGTGAGACGATCAATCTTGTAGACCACGACCATATCAACCCGTCCTTGATCGATCTCGGTCAGCAGTCTTTGTAGCGCTGCCCTTTCCATGTTGCCGCCGGAAGCCCCGCCATCATCGAAACGGGCAGGAAGCGCTTTCCAGCCTTCATGTTTTTGCGATCGAATGTAAGCTTCACACGCCTCACGCTGGGCATCGAGAGAGTTGAAGTTCTGATCAAGCCCTTCGTCAGATGACTTTCGCGTATAGATCGCACACCTGACGCGCTTCATTCTTTCACTCCGAAGAAGCGAGGGCCGGACCACCTGGCACCGGTAATCTCGCGGGCGATCGCGCTGAGCGATGTCCAAGTCCGGTCGTTCCAGTGGAAAACCCCATCGATGACATCCACGACGTGTTCGGTTCCGTGCCATTCTCGGATCAGGCGCGTTCCGTCCTGAACAGCGGGACGAACAGCGACAACTTTCTCGAGGTCGCGCCTGATGCTGGACCGGTTTTCTCCGCTTCGCTGCCATTGCGCTTCGCAAATCAGGATGCGTTCCAATGTCGCCCGGCGCATTTTCCTGGGCGGCTTCGACCCGAAGCAATCGTTCCAATGCGATTTCAGGTCTGTCGTTGATAGAGCCCTGATCTGTTCTGGCGCCATCATGATTTCGATCGGTCGAGATGGAACCGCGCCGCCGATTTCTCAGTTTTCGGCACCCTTGTCAGTCGATAGCCGCGCGCACGCAACCGCGTGAAAGCAGCGCGCACCGTATGAGGTTTCCAGCTCAGCAGTGAACTCAGCTGATCGATGGTCTTTCCGCGCCCGTTAAGCGCTTTGACGAGCGTGGCTTCCTTGGTTCCAGGTTTTGGGGCGTTGAGGGCTTCAGTCATGGTCTTGTCTCCTTACTTGCGAGGCAGATCCCCGCCCCACCGAGACAAGCCCGAATTCTCCCGGGCACGACGACAGCAATGCTCCGAATTAGCCAGTAGTCCAGTCGCGATCCGTAAAAGCTGCATGACAATCAGACTGGGTCGAGCGACACCGGCTCCATGGATGAACTGGACCCCGCCCGTGTCATCGTCGTGGAGACAATCGCGACACTCGAAGATGTGATAGAGGAATTGATGCCCGCTCAAGCGCCCTGTTCGAAAGAGGCGGAAATCAGGATCGGCATTCAAACCCTCCGGCAAACCTGCGCCTCACTTGCCAAATTCGCTGATCGGATCGAGTCTTCATTGCCCTCAGGCGACGGCGGTTAATTCCTAAAAGCGGACATAACGAAGCTGCTTCTTGATCCCAGAAACGGACATACGAAAGAACACGTAGAAGGTCCCGCGTCGGTTAGAATTAGGCGTCGGACGCGGTCGGCTCAACCTTGCTCTGCGTACAACGCTGCAAGTTCAGGAACTGAAGTCGCGCGATACTGGTTTATGTGTTGAAGAAACTTTTGAATTTTCGACACATGTCTCAGATCCATGTGTGTTGCTATCCATAGTGGCACGGACGAGTCTTCGCTCGGTGGCAGAATGGGCGTCAGCTCTCGGAACGGATGTGCGATGTGCTCGGCCAAGAATCCGACGCCGA
>JBCAWP010000298.1:0-2922 GCA_038534535.1 Pseudomonadota bacterium | reverse complement strand
AAGGTCGGTGACCCCATGGACGCCGCGACGGACATCGGACCCCTGGCGACTGAAAGTGTGCGCGACGACCTTATCAACCAGATCGAGGCCTCGATTGCAGCGGGGGCAAAGCGCACGCTCGGGGCTGAGCGCCTAGATCGGCCAGGCTGGTTTGTTTCGCCTGGCATGCTGGAGGATATCCCCCAAGGCACGCCCGCCTTTGAGGACGAACTATTCGGTCCCGTGGCCCTTATGTTCAAAGCGGCGTCCTTTGATGAGGCCATTTCCCTCGCCAATGCGACGCGGTTCGGCCTCAGCTCAGCGGTGTTTACCGCCGACAAAACCGAAATGGAGCGGTCCTTTAACGAGATCGAGGCCGGGATGACGATGATCAATACAACGTCCTCCTCCGATCCGCGTCTGCCGTTTGGCGGCGTCAAAGCCTCAGGCCATGGCCGCGAACTCTCATCGGCCGGGCTTCGGGAATTCATGAACATCAAAACCTGCGCGATTGGCGCAACACATTGATCGACGCGCCAATTAGGCCGCTTCAGCCGTCACTGTCTCAACGCCGGCGGCACTCTTAATCGCCCGCACAGCCTTTATCCCTACGGGATAACGGTCCGGCAGGCGCAATTCAGCGACGCGTCCATCGCCCGTTGGGACATCGAGCACCACCTCACCGCGCTCGGCGCCAGGGGCAGACCCCATCGCCTTTAATACAGCCGCAAGCGCCGCCGTATCTGCCCCGATCCCAAGCCTCACCCGCAGAACCTTGCCTTGGGTGCGCAAGCGCGCCTCGTCGATCGGCACCGCCCGGGTGAGCGACAGCCGGATTTCCTCATCGCGCTTGCGCACTTCAACACTGACGGACACCGCCATGCTCTTCTCAAGCCGCTCGCGCACATCCGGCAGCAATTCCGGCATGATCATGATCTCAACTTCGCCGGACGGGTCCGACAGCGTCAAAAACGCGAACTTGCCGCCCGAGCGTGCCGGCTTCTCAACCCGGTTGCGCACGACGCCGATCATTTCCAGGACTTTGCGATCCTCCGCCGTGTCCGAAATCTCGGAGGCGAGCGTCAACCGGCTCGGATCAATCGTCTGGAGGACATCGTCCAGCGGGTGTCCCGAGAGGTAGAAGCCGACGGCTTTGAACTCCTCATCAAGCTGTTCTTGCTGGTTCCAGGGCGGCGCATCCGGAAGGGCAGCGCGCACGGCCGGCTCTGCATCGCCAAACAGGCCCCCCTGACCCCCAGCCCGATCTTCCGCGGCACTGGCTGCCACCGCCGCCAGCATGGGTGCCGCGGCAAGCGCGCGTGACCGAATTCGCTCCAGCGACGAAAATGCCCCCGCTTTGGCGAGCTGCTCAAAGGCTTTCTTGTTCATCTGCCGCGGATCAATCCGGTCAGCGAGATCGTGTAGGTCTGCAAAGGCGCCGCGGTCGCCGCGCTCGGCGACAAGGTGTTTCATCGCCTCAAGCCCGACGCCTTTCAGCGCGCCGAGCGCATAGACAATCGATCCGTCCTGAACATCGAAGTCCGCCGTCGAAACATTGACGTCCGGCGCAATCACCGGAATCTCCAGCCGCCGCGCCTCCATGAAGAAGGCGGCCAGCTTATCTGTATTGTGCAAATCGAGGCTCATAGACGCAGCCAGGAATTCCACCGGAAAATGGCGCTTCAGATAGCCCGTCTGATAGCCAATCAGCGCATAAGCAGCGGCGTGGGACTTGTTAAATCCGTAGCCGGCAAATTTTGCCATCGTGTCAAAGATCTCATTCGCGAGCGGGGCCGAAATACTATTTTCGCGCGCCGCGCACCCTTCGACAAATCGCGCGCGCTGCTTATCCATCTCCTCTTGCTTCTTTTTACCCATGGCCCGGCGGAGGAGATCAGCCTCACCGAGGGAATATCCCGCAAGCTCCTGCGCCATCCGCATGACCTGTTCCTGGTAGACCGGCACACCATAGGTCGCCTCAAGGATCGGCTTAAGATCCGGGTGCTGATAGGTTATTGTCGCGGGGTCGTCCTTACCCGCACAGAAAACCGGAATATTGTCCATCGGTCCCGGCCGGTAGAGCGAGATGATCGCGATAACATCTTCCAGGTTCCCGGGCTTCACCCGGCGCAACGTGTCACGCATGCCCTGGCCTTCCAACTGGAAGATACCGAGCGTCTCGCCAGACGCCATGAGTTCATAGGTGGCCGGGTCATCAAGGCTCGTCCAGGCTGGCCCGACATCCTGGCCCTGGCGGCGGATAAAGCCGAGAGCACGTTCAATCACGGTGAGCGTCTTCAGCCCCAGGAAGTCAAACTTCACCAGTCCAGCCGCTTCGGCCCATTTCATATTGAACTGGCTCGCGGGAAGATCCGCGCGCGGATCGTAGAAGAGCGGCACCAGCTCGGTCAGGGGCCGGTCGGCAATCACCACACCTGCCGCATGGGTCCCGGCATTACGGTAGAGCCCTTCCAGCGATAGGGCCGTTTCGAGCAATTCGCCGACCCGCGGGTCGCGTTCCGTCTCTTCCTGGAATTTCGGCTCATCGGCAATTGCATCGGCGAGTTTGGGCGGGTTTGCCGGGTTGAACGGGATCAGCTTTGCGAGCCGGTCCACCTGCCCATAGGACATTTGCATCACCCGTCCGACATCGCGCACCACGGCTTTCGCTTGCAATGTGCCGAAGGTGATGATCATCGCCACAGTATCTGCGCCGTACTTGTCGCGCACATAGCGGATGACCTCGCCGCGCCGTTCCTGGCAGAAATCGACGTCAAAGTCCGGCATGGACACGCGTTCCGGGTTCAAGAAACGCTCGAACAGAAGGTCAAACCGTAGGGGGTCTAGATCCGTGATTAGAAGCGACCAGGCAACCAGAGAGCCCGCACCGGACCCCCGCCCCGGTCCCACGGGGATACCTTGCGCTTTGGCCCATTTGATGAA
>JBCAWP010000297.1:0-2922 GCA_038534535.1 Pseudomonadota bacterium | reverse complement strand
ACGTTCGCAACCAGCTTGTTCAGCTCGCCGCCAAGGGTCAGAGCCTCGCCGCCCCAAGGGATCAGTTCTGATCCATTGCGGTTGGCTTGCACGGGGTTCGGGATCACAAAGTCTTCGTTTACGAAGGCCTTGAGAACCGTTGCGCCCGCAGCAACGAAGGACGAGTGTCCGCCCGGATAGGCCGGGTGGGCTGGTGAACCTTCTGGGAAGCCCATTGGCAACAGGCCATTGGCGCTGTTGTCGCCATCGGCAGAGCCATTCACGCGGCGGCTTTCGTTCGCGGCCATCCGGAACACGCGCGAGTCCATCAGGCGCTCACCGAGACCGTAATCCCGCTCACCGCGCACCTGAACGTTCAGGCGTCCGCCATAGACCTCTGGGCGACCCCGGCGGTGGTTCAGCCACTTCTGATACCAGGCACCGGTCAAAGCTTGACGCGGCGCATGGACCGTCAGGTGCGAAATGTCCGGCAGGCCGAAGGTGACAAAGCCCTCCTGCGTCGAATTGTTCAGACGGCTATAGGGTAGGGCCGGGTCGAAGGCGTCATCGGTGCCGAAGCCAAAGATGACCGACAGAGCATGGAGTGGCGATTGCAGCGGGAAGTCACGGTGGACCCATTCCGACAGATCCCGCATTTTGCTGATGAAGCGGGTACGGTTGGTGAACACCGACGCGTTGCCACCAGCCGCCGCATTCGGGTTGAAGCCCCGCTGGATGGCGAGCCATTCATTGAACTCAGTCATGAATTGGTTGGCGCCGCCGCGCTCAAGGCGAGGGTAGCGCTGCTCAACGACGAGCTGACCGATTTGGAAGGGCAGGAGAAGGAATTGGCTTACGAATGGACCGATTTCCGTGCCAAGCGGGCGGAGGCCTTGTGTTGGAAGACCGCCGCGACCGAAGTTTTGAGGCGTGACCTGGCCACCATCGGTCGGAACAGCGTCGGCGATCGCCGGGAACGTGTTCAACGAATCGACAACGCGTTGTAAACGGCGGTTCGAATCGTACTCAATGAAGGGGACGTCACGTGTTACCGCGTAGCCATAAAGCTCGGCCATTTCAGCTTCAGTGATGTCACTGTCGAATGCGGGTGCCGGATTAATGCGGTTGGCATTACCGTCCAGACCAGACAATTCGAAGGCATATGCACCTTGGGGGCTGACGAGCCGCTGGCGCATTGGATCGTTTTCGCGTCCAACGAGAATATTGTCGAAGTCTGCATCCTCACCACTTTCAAGAGCGCTGATGAATGACAGATATGAGTTCCGCGTCACTTCCCCACGTGAATTGTGCTTCAGCGTCTTGGAGAAATTGCCGATGAAATCAGGCAGGCGTGTTTCGTCATCATTGACCGGCTGAGGTGATCTTGGCGCCTGCAGCTGATTAATTGTCGCGCGGCGACGGCGCAGGCGAGCTGCATCAGCGGCGCGACCGGTGGGGTCCTGTGCCAATGACGAGCCGGGCCCGCCACTCCGGGCAAAAGCTTGTGGGGCAAGCCCAGCACCAGCAGCAGCGATAGTGGTGGCGGCCGTGGCGCCTCTTAGAATATCACGGCGAGACAGCGTCGAGCTATTCTCCGAGCGGTCCTTAGACGCCGTTTCCGACACCTTCTTCTCTTCTTGAGACATAAGTCCTCCTTGCACGTAAAACCCATGTTTTACGCGGTCCAAAGCTTCATTGACCTGGTTCCCCCAGGAACTAGAACACAACCGAAGGTAATTCGTGGATTGATTACTCTATCAAGCGTCCCCACAACCTCCGATCGGAAGTATAGAGGGCACAATAATCATTCTGTGTCTATCAAGGACGCCTAATAGACGAAGGCTTTTACCATTAAATTTCAACAAGCAACCTGTGATTATCTCTGACAATTTCCGCAATGGAAAGTAGATCGTCCTGATTGTACTATCCGCTTTACCGATTGTCCGCATACCCGGCAGTGTTCACCTGCTCGGTCGTAAACATCGAACTGGTGCTGAAAATATCCGAGTGCGCCATCCGTGCCTGCGAAATCTGAAATCGATGATCCGCCTGCTGCAATGGCGTCGGCAATCACCGCGTTGATCGCTCGAGCGAGGCGATCGGCACGTGCTCCGGTGACGGATTTTGCCCGGCGTTTGGGAGAAATACCCGCACGGAAGAGGGCTTCGCAGACATAGATATTGCCGAGTCCGGCAACAACCGATTGATCAAGTAGCGCTGATTTTATGGGTGTATCTTTTCCAGCCAAGGCTCTGGACAGATATTCCGCGTGAAAATGATTGGTCAGCGGTTCCGGCCCGAGATCGCGCAGCCTTGGATAGTCCATAAATGAAACCGTCGGCCAGAACTCCATGAAACCAAATCGACGCGGGTCGTTATAGGTCACGACATGGCCACCCTCAAAGTGAAGCACGACATGGTCATGCTTCGGATCATCTCGGGTCGCGTGCACAAATGAACCGGGAGTCGCCGCATCAATCCGGAAGCGACCCGTCATGCCGAGATGCATAACGAGTATTTCGCCGGAGCTGAGCGCGGCGGTCAGGAATTTGGCTTGTCGCCCGAGGCTCATTACAGTTTGGCCTGTCAGGCGGTCTTCGAACCGCGCGGGAAGGGGAAAGCGCAAGTCTGGACGGTTAGCGTCTGCACGGAGGATTTTCCGGCCCTCCATGACGGGGGCAAGACCTCGGCGAACGGTTTCGACTTCAGGTAACTCTGGCATCAAACAAATATAGGCTGCGCTGATCTTTACCCGCCATGGAGAAAGTCACTTATCCACATACCGTTGAAAAAGATGTTCCTAGGAGGGAAGGGGGGCACCGAAACCAATCAGGTTGCCCGACGGGTCCCAGATATGAAATTCACGCATCCCGTGTCCGGGCACATCTTTCGGCTCCGCCTCAATTCGTCCCGGCGCAAAGCCATTTTGCCCGAACCTCGCAT
>JBCAWP010000296.1:0-2929 GCA_038534535.1 Pseudomonadota bacterium | reverse complement strand
AATGACGGGTCGGGCGCCATTGACGTTTCCAATCTAGATCCGTCGTTTTTGCCAGGTAATGTGCCGCTTGTTGTCGAAGTCTTCGGCTTTCCCACGTCGTTTGGGGTCCTTGCGACCCGCATCGAGGCCGATGATGATCTGACCGCCTCGACCCTGGGGATTATTGGTGTCGACGACGACGAGGTTGAAGTTACCGGATTTGTTGATGACGTCGCCGATGATGGGTCTTCAATCCGGATCAATGATGCCGTTTTCCTTATCGATACGGCGACCGAGATTGATGATGATTTGACAATCGACATCTCTCTTATCGATCGATTTGTCGAGGTTGAGGCCGACATCGACGCCATGGGCAATTTTGTTGCGGTCGAAATAGACGATGCCGGCCTAAGCAGTCTCGATGACGAAGATGATAATGTTGAAATCGAAATTGAAGGAACGCTGAACAGCGTCGACCTATCCAGTGATCCGAACACGATCGTTATTAATGGAGAGACTATCCCCGTTGATGATGCCAGCGGTCTTGTGGATCTCGTGGGGCAGCGCGTTGAAGTTAGCGGCATCATAGGCGTCATCAACGGGAACGGGGTCCTTATTCTTGATGAGGTTGTACTCGCGGCAATTGCATCACTTCAGGTTCAGGACAGGATCACATCAATTGATTTGGGGGCTGGCACGTTCACGACGAGACTGGGGATCGTCATCGAGCCAACGATCTTTAGCCGGAACGAACTTGATGAAGACGGCGGCGACCGGCTGACCCCTGAAGAGTTCCTGTCCAGTTTGCGTGTTGGCGATTTTGTTGAAGCGCTCGCATTGATCGATGAAAACGCTTTGCCGTTCTGGATACGTATCGAAGCCGATCAGGACGAAGATGATCAAGAATGCATTTTAAGCGGTCCGATTGGTGTCGGTTCGATCGCCGATCCGAATTTTGAGATCTTCGATGTAACGATCGACACGACTGGGCTTCCGGACTCGGCTTTTGCCGGCGAGGACGATTTTGCAACGGGACGGTCTCAGTTTTTCTCCTTGGTTGAAGCGGGTGACTTTGTTGAGGTTGAAAGTGGGGAGGACGGTCTTGGCTGCACCGCAGGATTGCTGATGACGGCAGCCGATGGCGAGGTTTCAATCGAAGAGGATGATGGCCTCTTCGGGAATGATGATGACGGCGATGATGATCCGATCAGCGGACTTGAGTTAAGCGGTGCCATCGAAGCCATTGATACCGAGGCCAACACATTGGTCGTCAGCGGAGAAACGGTCTTTATCTTCGGCTCAACACTGATTGATGCTGAGATCGTTGAGGCGGCAAGGGGAACTGAGATCGATGGCGACGTGTTCCGGTTTTCAGAACTCGACGAGACACTCGATGAACTGTTTTCTATCGGAGATGTTGTTGAGGTCGATGCTGCAAGAACGGGGCGGGCCTTCGAGATTAGTTTAGACGATGATGATGACGATGATGACGGCGAAAATGATGGCGGCGAAGACGGTGATGGCGGTGGCGACGACGGTTAGTGATATAATATAGCGTTCATAAGTGTTGAGCCGATGCCGCACCTGAAAATATGATGTTTTAACATAACATTTTCGGGTAAATATCTAAAAATGCTCATACGATCAGTGTGTAACGAGGGCCGCTAGGCGGTTGGTGATGCCCTTGACACGTGTGTTGCTGCGGAGTGTTCTCCGTATAGCGTATATTTATGTTTTTTTACTTGATAATTCCTGCCGGCTACCGATCATAAACGTCGGGCGGTGGTGTGTGTAACGTCGTCCAATTAAAAGGCGTTTGGGGGCTCTTCTTGCGGTAATCCGTTGGGCACTCTGATGTCGGTATCAATACCTAGAGCAGGAAACGACGATTATGAGACAAACACTCAAGAGGGGTTTGGCGCTAACTGCGCTGATGGCGGTCATTGCTGGTCCAGTACTCGCGCAGACTGAGGAGCGTGTTCAGCTGACGGAGTACCGTATCGAGAGCGACGATTGCCTCGGTTGCGGCGCTGTGATCATCCGAAACGATCTGGAGCTAAGAAATTATCTGAACGGCATCAGTACTGCTATTGAGGCGCGCCGGTCTGCGAATGGTGTTTTCGTTGGTGGGTCTGCAAGCGGGTTTGCGCGCGGAAGGTTTGGCGCAGCCGATCAGGTTGTCTTTCTCGACTTTGATGCCGGCGGCGAACCAACCTTCCCGGTCTGTAATGATGACGGAAGCGTCTTCGGTGTTTTTCTAGATCATGTCTATACGCCTGAGGAGCGTGATGAGATCACGGCGCGCATCGCTGCGGACTATGCAGATTTTGGCTTCGAGATCGTCCAAGAAGCCCCACTCGAGGGGGAGTTTACGACGATTGCTTTTGGCCAGAACGACTTCCCGGAGGATTGTTCTGAAGGCAGCAACATTACTGTGACAGCGACTGGCGGTGTTAGCATTCTGTTCGGCATGGCTGACAGCATTGACTTTTTGAACACAAATCGTGCCGACAACGCCTTTGCTGATGCGAGTTTCTGGGAGTTTCTTAGCCAGCTAGATCCGACCGGCGGCACATTTGAAGCATTTTCTGGGTTGAGCGTCGCTGACTTCGGCGGCGATTTAACAGCGGCCGTTTCGGCAGCAGTCGTGAACCAATCAGCCAATACAGGCGCGCACGAAGCCGGCCACATCCAGGGTCTTCGTCACCAAAATTCCTTCGGCGCACCGGGCGACGGTATTCCGGATACGGGCGCGATCCTGCCAACAGACTTTGTGCCGATTTTTGACGGTCCGGCTGAGGCGAGCGAAACGGTTCTCCACACGATGGCGTCTGGCGCATCGGTCGGTTTGTCGCTTGAAGGCAGTACGATTACGGACCGCTTCTTTTCTGAGCGCTCAGCTGTGCGTCTTGCCGTGAACGAACAGACGACACCCGTTGACGAAGCCGAC
>JBCAWP010000295.1:0-2940 GCA_038534535.1 Pseudomonadota bacterium | reverse complement strand
CGTTTCGCTCAGGGCGCCCGCAATCGCACGGACTTGGGCTGCATTTCCGGCTCGCCCGTCCGAAACAGCCCAAATCGAAGGGCCAAGGCTGGCCCCCGATTGGCTCACTTGTAGATCACGCTCGAGATCTCATAAGACCTCGCCCCGCCCGGTGCCGTGACCTCGGCCTCATCGCCCTCGTCCTTGCCGATCAGTGCGCGCGCAATTGGCGATGTGATTGAGATTTTCCCAGCCGACACATCCGCCTCGTCTTCCCCAACAATCTTGTAGGTTAGCTCTGCCTCTGATTCGACGTCGATCAACGATACTGTGGCGCCAAAACGCACTTTGGTGCCGGACAGTTTGGTGACGTCAATCACCTCTGCACGGGCGAGCTTGTCCTCAAGCTCCGCCACTCGGCCCTCGATAAAGCTCTGGCGCTCTTTCGCGGCGTGGTACTCGGCGTTTTCAGACAAATCGCCATGCTCGCGCGCTTCAGCGATCGCCTGAATGACAGCTGGGCGTTCGATCGATTTCAAATTTTTAAGTTCGGCGTTGAGGGCTTCGTGCCCTTCGCCCGTCATGGGAATTCGTTGCATGGGTCAGTTTACCGTTATCTTTTTTGCCAGCCTTGGCTGGAATCTACGGTCCGTCAAGATTGGGCGAGCCGTTTAGGATTGCAAGGGACAAACGTCAAGGGGCCGGCGCTTTTGGGCCAAAATGGCCTGAATAGAGGCGAGAGACGCCGATAGAGTCGTGAAGTATGGAATCTTGCGGCTGACCGCCGTTGACCGGATCGAGGCGGAGTCCTTGAGCGACTGGGCGCCCTCTGTTGTGTTGAAAACAAGGTCAATTTCGCCGTTAATCATAGCATCAACAATGTGCGGCTGGCCTTCAACGACCTTATTCACAGGTGTCACATCAATCCCGTTTTCCGTAAGAAAAGTGGCAGTTCCGGTCGTTGCGACAATCGAAAAGCCTTCAGAAACGAGGGTGCGTGCCCCCTCGAGCATGCTCGGTTTATCACCGTCTTTTAGCGAGATGAAAACCTGTCCAGATGTCGGAAGTGTAACGCCACCGGCGATCTGGCTCTTGAGAAAAGCGGCCCCGAAATCATCGTCCCAGCCCATGACCTCGCCCGTGGAGCGCATTTCTGGACCCAAAACTGGGTCCACGCCAGAAAACCGCGCGAACGGGAAAACGGCCTCTTTGACCGCCGTCCGCTTTGGACTCGCATGGCGCAGATCAAAACTCGATAAGGGCTCGCCGGCCATCACCTTGGCCGCGATGGCAGCAATCGGCGCCCCCACCGCCTTCGCGACGAATGGCACTGTCCGTGACGCGCGCGGATTGGCCTCCAAGACGTAGATATCGTCACCTTTGACCGCGAACTGAATGTTGATTAGGCCTTTCACCTTCAAGGCCTGGGCGAGCGCCACGGTTTGTTCCGACAGGCGTCCCACCATGGACGGCGGCAAGGTGTAAGGGGGCAAGGCGCAAGCACTGTCGCCGGAATGGACACCCGCCTCTTCGATATGTTCCATCACGCCGGCAATATGGACGTCGCGGCCGTCGCAAATCGCATCGACATCGACTTCGATCGCATCGGCGAGGTATCGGTCGAGGAAAAGGGAGGGGTCAGCCCGCCCCGTCTTCATAGCCTCGGCTAAAGCCTCGTTCGCGAAACGGGCGATGTCCTCATCGCTCCGGCAGATTTCCATGGCCCTTCCGCCAAGCACAAAGCTCGGGCGGAGCATGACAGGGTATCCGATCGTCCGCGCCGCTTCGAGGGCTTCCGCCTCGGTGCGAGCCGTCGCAGACGGCGCTTGTTTGATCGACAGCTGGTCCAATAAAGCGGCCCAACGCTCCCGGTCTTCCGCGAGATCGATCGAGTCTGGGTTGGTCCCGAGGATCGGGACACCGGCAGCGTGGAGCGGCGTCGCCAACTTCAACGGTGTTTGCCCACCGAATTGGACGATAACGCCCGCAAGGTCGCCCTTCGATTGTTCCTTCGCGATAATCTCTCCGACGTGTTCCTCTGTCAGTGGCTCGAAATACAGCCGATCGGACGTGTCGTAATCGGTAGAGACCGTCTCCGGATTGCAATTGACCATGATGGATTCGATGCCGAGATCATCCATGGCAAACGCGGCATGGCAGCAGCAATAGTCGAACTCGATCCCCTGGCCGATCCGGTTTGGTCCGCCCCCCAAAATGATCGCCTTCTTCCGGTCAGACACATCAGCCTCGCATTCGGCCGTGGTCGCGCCCCAAGCCGGCGCCTCATAGGTCGAATAGAGGTAGGGCGTCTTGGCCGCGAATTCGGCCGCGCAGGTATCGATCCGTTTATAGACGGGGTGCACGCCGAGGGAATGCCGCAAGGCCCGCACCATGGTTTCGCTCGAGCCCGTGAGCGCTGCCAGCCGCGCATCGGAAAAGCCCATGGATTTGAGCGCCGTCATCCCAGCAGCATCATCCGGCAGACCGTCGCGGCGAATATGCGCCTCGGTTTCGACGAGTTCCGCAATTTGGCGGAGGAACCAGGGATCAATCGACGTGATCCGGTGAACCTCTTCAACGCCGATACCCTGCCGGAACGCTTGGGCGACAATGCGGAGCCGGTCCGGTGTTTGTTTCGCCAGGGCTTCCCTGAGTTGGGTCTCGTCGTCCGTCTCGAACTCGTCGAGACCCGTCAGCCCCGTCTCGAGCGAGCAAAGCGCTTTTTGGAGGCTTTCCTGGAAGCTCCGGCCGATGGCCATAGCCTCTCCAACGGACTTCATCGCCGTCGTCAAAATCCGTTCCGCCCCACGATACTTTTCAAACGCGAAGCGTGGAATTTTGGTCACAACATAATCAATGGTCGGCTCGAAGCTCGCAGGCGTCACGCCGGTAATGTCATTGTCGAGTTCATCGAGCGTATAGCCCACGGCGAGTTTGGCTGCGATTTTCGCGATGGGAAAG
>JBCAWP010000294.1:0-2970 GCA_038534535.1 Pseudomonadota bacterium | reverse complement strand
TGTTCTTCTTGAAGAGAAACGCGACGCCGTCTGTGAGGCCTTTCACAGCGTCAGCCTTCTGCGCCATCATCGCCTTGAGATCGAGTTCCAGTTTGCCCGTCTTGATGCCCATCGCTGGAAAATCATTCTTGGCCGCCGCATAGAATTCCGACGCATGCAGCAGGGCCTTGGACGGAATGCAGCCAACGTTCAGGCAGGTTCCGCCCAGTGTTTCGCGCATTTCTATACATGCTGTTTTGAGCCCGAGCTGGCCGGCGCGGATTGCGCAATTATAGCCGCCGGGTCCGCCACCAATAATGATGACGTCATAAGTGTCTGCCATTGAAGTGTGCCTGTTTCTTGTAGCCGGTCAGAGTCGGCGTGACCCTATCGGCTCCACAGGCGAAATCAACGCGCGCTCGGGAGGAATCTAAGGCTATTGCGCCGCAGGTTTAGCGCCGGCCGCTTCGGCGGCCAGGGCTCGACTACGCGACACCATCATTCCGAGGAACAAGGCCGTCATCATAAAGAGATAGATGATCTCGTCCTGCCAAAGCGATTTGTCAGCGCCCAGAACAATCATGAAGAAGGTCAGGATCGCCATCACGAAGGCTGACATGCCGGCGAACCACGCACTGACGCGAAGCGCTTTCAGCGAAGAGATGCCCGAGATGAGTGCCGCAATTGCCGCAAACATGCGGATCGCCGACTCAACGAGTTGATCCATTGGAAAATCATTCCGGATGGCGAACATGAGCGCATAACCGGTGTTCAGCGCGAGCCAACCGCCCAGAATACCCAGGGCAATTGCACAGATTTTTCCCTGATCCATAGTCGGGCCTCTCAAAATACTTACCCCTCTAGGGTAAGGCCAGCACGTCAACGAAAGATAAATAACACCCTAGCCAGCCCGGCGTGGCCGCATTCGGCGCCCGTGATAGGCGAAGCTCGCCCGTTGCATGGCGATTGCCGGTGGAAGCGGCCCTGCGGGCCGTTTGCGCGCCGGTGAGCGCTCAACCTTGGGTGTGAGGGCCACGACAACCGGTGCTGCGGGGGCTGGCGCGCCTACGGCGTCACGCGCCGGCGCATCCTTCACCCTAAGGTCCCAGACCGCGCCGAATAGAAAGAGCGTGAACGCGCCGGCCACAATGATAACCGTCTCGAAAACGGTGGGTGACTGCCACCAGCCCGCGTCAAACTGAAAGATCAAAAACGGCGGAAAGCCTGACAAGGCGCCGAGAAAGAAGGTCATCACCCCGCCGCGCCGGCGCCGCTGGACCTGCATGGAGGCGGCGTAAAAACAGATCGCAGACATCATATAGGGCGCGCCGTACCAGATCCCGAGTTCGCGCCAATCGAGAAGTCCGTCCAATTCAGCCAGGGGGCTCGCCTCCGGCGTCAGCACAGAAATCGCCGCAATCAGGGAGGGCCAGCGCATCGCGGCCATCGCGGCAAAGGCAAGGCCAATGGCGTAAAGGGCGATCAGAAAAGCAACAAACTGACGGGTCATTCCGTCAGCTTAGGGAAGAGGCCTTGATTTCAGGTGAATTTGACCGTCAGGTTTTGTTCGGTATTCGCGCAGCGAACTGGCCGGCGAGGGCTGCGGAGACAAGTCCCAACACAGCGGCGCCCTGCATCACCCAGTCAGGATAATCGAGGCGCCATAACAAAAGCGCGGCGAACGCGAAAAGAGAAATACCCACAATCCAAGCAATTACCGCGCGGTGACCGGCCACCAATCCGCCGACAAGACCACCGCCAAATATGCCGATCGAGGAGGTTACGAGATCGACAATGAGGGCACTGCTGGGTGGGGCGGTGCCAAAGAGCATCCGAACAAGAGCCAGGAGGCCATGACCCAAAGTCTCCAGCACAAAGATTAATGCCAGCCCGATGACGAGACCGGCGGCCACTGCCAGCCCGGATTTCATCATGTTCCGCCTTCCCACCACGCACGCTACAGGCCGGCATTCCGGCAAACTGAACCACTGGCCAAGCCGTCCCTCCCCGCCTAGCCGTTGTTTTGAATGCTCTTTGTGTCAAAATGGGATTGTTTTGGCAAGGAAACGATCAGCATAGCTTCATCCGCAACCGCATCATGCGAGCATGAGTTCGATTTTCTTCAGTTCCCGAAGCGTCGCCAAATGGTTCATCCGTAACCAGAACCAGATCTTGATCGCGGCCACGGCGATCGCGGACCAGATGAAGCCTGCGAACCACATCAGAGCCGCTCGATCACCCTCGACCGTGGCCATTTGATAGAAGCAATAAATCGTCAGTCCGAAGAAAATCAGGCTCAGCACAAAGGCAAATGCGGTCCAATACTTCATCGGTCCGACAAATGTGGCGCCCATCTGCTCAAACATGCCTTGGTCATTTTCAAGCGTACTCAGAAAATCCTTGTCGTCAGCGCTCAAGGCGTCGCGCAGTGACTCGTCAAACTGGGTCATACCATTTCTCCCGATAAAACCGCCTTTAGCTTTTGGCGGGCATTGAAGAGCCGCGACTTCACCGTTCCCACTGGAACGCTCGTCACGGCGGCGATTTCGGCCAGGGTCAGCCCCTCGCCAAAGAACAGAACGGCCGTCGACCGATGGACCGGATCGAGGGTTTCAAACGCCTGGCGAATGGCGGATCGGTCCTCGGCTCTTGCCGGCACCTCGCCGTCTGGCATGGGCGCTGCGCCATCGATCCAGCGACGGTCACGCTGGGCGAGACGGATCCGGTCGGCACACTTGCGATGCAAGATCCCAAAGGCCCAGGCCGGAAACTTCGCCGGGTCCGACAGGCCATGCCATCCCCGGCAGATCCCAACCCAGGCCTCTTGGGTGGCCTCCTCGGCTCGGTCGCGATCCTGCAACAGTCGCTGAGCGGTACGCAGGAGCCGCGGATGCCACCGCTGGGCCAGCTTTTCCCCGGCGCCGACATCGCCTGACTTGGCCGCCATGAGCAGCCACTCATCAAAGACACGTTGGGCAGACTTGCGCATCA
>JBCAWP010000293.1:0-2973 GCA_038534535.1 Pseudomonadota bacterium | reverse complement strand
CGATCCTGTCAGTGCCGCACCGGTCACTGTCGAACAGGCATTGTCTGCGACGGAACGGATCACATTTGATGCCGATCGGGTCGATGGTTCAATCCTGCTCAACAGTTCCGAAATCGATGATCTGAATCTAAAGGATCACTACAAAACAATTGCCCAAGAAGAAGAGCTCCGCCTGCTTCGGCCGCGGACCACGCTCGAGGGCAAATCCAGTGGCTACACCGCCACTTGGAACTGGGCCGTCCTAAACGAGGCACAGGCGCAATATTATGATGTGCTCCGACCGCAAGATGCCTGGACCGCGTCAACCGATGCGATTCGCGCAGGTGAGACAGTGACACTCAATTTCGAGCGCGGCGGGATTGCGATGGAACGCACCATCTCGATTGATGAGAACTACATGTTCTCATTCGCCGACACGATCACCAATACAACCGATCGCGCCTTTACGCTAAGTCCGAATGGCTATGTCCGCCGCTACGGCGCGTGGAAGGATTTTCTAGAAGACACCGATCCCGGTTCGTCCACGAAAATGGGCCTCGCCCACCAAGGTTTGATTGGCGTGTTCGATACGCGCTTCACCATGCGAAACTACAAGAATCTGTCGCAGAATAAAGGCATCAAAGACGCGGACGGTACCGGCTTCCGCGCGGCCGAATCTGGCGGCTGGATTGGCTTGACAGACATGTACTGGATGGCCGCACTCGTGCCTGAACAGGGGCGTAGTTTCAGAGCCCGCACTGAACAGCGCGAAAATCTGCTCGAGCTGTTCGTAGACGGCCAGGATGTACAGGTGGAACCGGGCCAATCCATCACTGTGACAAATCAGATCTTTGCCGGGGCAAAAGAATATGACGTCGTCCGCGCGTATGAAGGCGCCGGCATTCCTCGCTTTGATGACTCCATCGATTGGGGCAATATTCTCTATTATGTGACCCGGCCCTTCTTCGCGCTGTTAAACTGGCTGCAAGTCCAGCTCGGCTCGTTCGGCCTCGCCATTTTGGCGCTAACCTTGATCATCAAGATACCGCTGATCCCGCTCTACAATCAGAGCTACAAATCCATGGCCAAGATGAAAAAACTGGCCGAGCCAATGAAGGAACTTCAAGAGCGGTTCAAAGCCGACCCACAGCGCCGTCAGCAAGAGATCATGAAGCTCTACCAGCGGGAAAAAGCTAATCCACTTGCTGGTTGCGTGCCGATCTTGATGACCATTCCGGTCTTCTTCGCGCTGTATAAGGTGCTCTATGTCACCATCGAAATGCGCCACACGCCTTTTCTCTATATCAGCGACCTGTCGGCGCCCGACCCAACCGCCATTGGCAATCTGTTCGGCCTGTTGCCGATTGCTGCGACCGATATCAAAGCCATTCCTCTGCTCGGTTTCATCATCGGCATTGGCATTTTGCCAATCCTGTACGGCGTCACGATGGCGGGCATTCAATCGCTGTCACCACCGCCACCGGATCCGACACAACGGACCATCATGATGGTGCTGCCCTTCGTCTTTATGTTCGTGTTTGGTGGGTTCGCGGCGGGCCTCGTTCTGTACTGGGTCTGGAGCAACATCCTCTCGCTTTTGCAACAATACTATATCATGCGACGAAACGGGGTGGAGACCGAACTCGACAAGCTAATCAAACGATTGCTTGGACGTGCGGAATCCCCCGCGGAATAGACGGATGGACGGTCCATCTGACGACGCCATCGAGGCGGGACGCGTGCTCTGCGCCGGCCCTGTCGATTTTGTTCTAGGCGCGGCCAGCCTATCTCAACTGCCCGCTGATGATCGTCCGGAAATTGCCTTTGCCGGCCGTTCCAATGTCGGCAAATCATCACTGATAAATGCCGTCCTGAATCGGAAAAGCCTCGCGCGCACGTCAGCGGAACCGGGCCGTACGCGGGAGCTCAACTATTTTGACCTTGGCGAGGGGCGGCTTTGGCTCGTTGACCTACCCGGCTTCGGCTACGCCAAAGTCTCAAAGTCGCAAGCAGCGAAATGGATGGCGCTGACACGGAACTATCTTCGCGGTCGCGCCAATCTCCGCCGTGTATTTCTGCTCATCGACAGCCGTCGAGGTATTATGGATGCGGATCGTGAAACCATGGAGTTGCTCGACACGGCGGCGGTGACCTACCAACTGATACTGACCAAAACTGACAAGGTGAAACGGGACGCGCTCGAGGCGCTGAACGCGGATCTCGCAGTCACACTCAAGACGCATGGGGCGGCGCATCCGATCGTTCTGCCGACCTCGTCGGAGACCGGCTACGGCTTGCCAGAAGTGCGCGCCGAGATTGCTAAACTCACAGAGGTCTAGACCCGTGCCTGAATCGTCATCTTCGATACGGTTGGCGACCACATCCGATGCCGCTGCCATCGCCGAAATTCATCGCGCAGCGCGGGCCGAAGCCATGCCGTGGCTTCCGGTGCTTCACACACCGGCGGAAGATCTGTCTTTCTTTCGACATAACGTCCTGCCGCAGGAAACGGTGCTCGTTGCGGAAGCAGACGGACAAATCTGCGGCTTTGTCGCCTTTCAGGAAGACTGGCTGAACCACCTCTACATCGCAACGGAGTATTGGCGGGCGGGACAAGGGACCGCGCTCTTGCATCGGGTACAAACCGCTTCAACCCGGCTGCAATTATGGACGTTCCAGGACAATCACCGGGCGCGCGCCTTCTACGCCAAACATGGATTTGTTGAAGTTGAACGGACCGATGGCGCGGGCAATGAAGAGAAGACCCCCGATGTCCGACTGGTGTGGGAGACGGGTTCAATCGGTTAGAGGATTGAGCGGTTTCTCGCTCAGCACAATGCCAACGGCTCAGTTTCCGCACATATCAATTGCGCGCTATATTCAATTTCGGTGAAGCTCCCTATGAAGACAGTGTGAGTGAGGGCAAAAAATGGCTGACGTGTTCAAATGGCTTAGCGCGACGTTCGCAGCGCTGATGACACTCGCATTACCAGC
>JBCAWP010000292.1:0-2979 GCA_038534535.1 Pseudomonadota bacterium | reverse complement strand
CACACGGACCTGAACTCGCATTCCATCGGCATCGAAATCGTCAATGGTGGACATGATGTGCCTCTACCGAGCGGAGATCTGCCACCTTTCGCCGACGCGCAAATGGCTTCAGTCGTATCGCTCGCGACGGATATTCTCTCCCGGCACGCCATCCCACAAAGCCGGATTGTGGGGCATTCGGATATTGCGCCGGCGCGCAAACGGGATCCAGGGGAGGCGTTCCCCTGGGAGATGCTGGCCGAGGCCGGCATAGGTCTTTGGCCATCGGTGCCCGATCACGACCTCCTTCGCGGTGTTGGGTTAAGCCGGGGAGATACAGGAGACGCCGTCACCCGACTTCAAGAGGCTCTTCAATCGATCGGCTACGCGATCGAACCAACGGGCACCTATGATGCCGACACGGATCTGGTCGTAATGGCGTTCCAGCGACGGTGGGTGCAAGAACGGCTGACGGGCGATGCAGACTGGATGACGATTGCAAAGATTGTTGCGGTTGCGGAAGCCGTGACTGCTGAAACGCTGTGATTGTCGCAGGATTGCCCTAGCCCCACGGCGAATTGGTCTTTAAGGGACAAATCGCGGTTGTTTTTTGTGCGGCTTGCCACGGCGCAGCGTGGCAGGTGAAACGTACGCGAAGGGGCAAGTCATGGAAATCGCTGGCTTTCAACTGTTTGCGATCCTCGGTTTTCTGTTCGCCGCCTACGCGGTCGTCGCGAACGATTCGATCCAAACACTCGGAACGTTCTTAGCCTCGAACTCCCATCGGCCCTGGTGGTTGCTTTGGATTTATGCCGGCGGGATCATGGTGGCGGCGCTTGCCCACGCCTATTTCTTCCAGGACGGCGACATTGCCGACGGTAAGCTAAACTCACTGCCATATCCGGAAAACGGAATTCAATGGTGGCATGCCCTTCCGCCACTCGTGCTTCTTTTTCTCACACGTTTCTCTATTCCGGTGTCGACAACCTTCCTGGTTCTCACAGTCTTTGCCCTCTCGGGCGGCGCTGAGACAGAAGGCGTGATGCAAAGCATGCTGATCAAGTCTGCGCTTGGTTACGTCGTTGCCTTTGCTGCGGGCGGACTGATCTACGCCGCCGTATCGCGCAGCTGGGAAAAATGGGTCTCCGATACGCGGACAGAGCGCGCATCAGGGGCATGGGTTGTGTTCCAGTGGTCAACGACGGCCTTCCTGTGGTGGACCTGGCTCAAGCAGGATTTTGCGAATATTTTCGTCTTCCTGCCACGCACGGATGTCGCGGCCGACGGGGCGAGTGTCGCCTTGTTTGATCCGCTGACAATTGTCCTGGGTGGGCTCGTGCTCCTGGTCATGCAGGCCTACATCTTTGCGACGCGCGGGGGTGAAATCCAGTCGATCGTTCTGTCGAAGACGAACACGACCGATGTGCGCGCGGCGACCTTTGTCGACCTGATCTACGCAGTCGTCCTCTACATCTTTAAAGAACAGAGCGACATTCCGATGAGCACGACCTGGGTCTTCCTGGGACTGCTCGCCGGCCGCGAACTGGCGATTGCCTATGTGGCAAGCCTGCGCGAGCGCCGCGAAGCGGCCCTTGATGTCGGGACGGACGCCGGGCGGGCGCTGATCGGGCTTGTGATCAGTGTTGCCTTGGCGATTGGCATGCCCTGGGCGGCGACAGGACAACTGCCAAACTTCTAGAATTATAAAGAAAGCCTGCGTAAATAGGTGGGTCCAGACGGTCGGGCGGCCGCTGGCTCCGGCTTGTCCGGGGCTGGAGGAAAGTCCGGGCTCCATGGAGACAAGGCGGCGGGTAACGCCCGCCCGGCGCGAGCCGAGGGAAAGTGCCACAGAGAGTAGACCGCCATGTGGGTCCACCACACGGTAAGGGTGAAAGGGTGGGGTAAGAGCCCACCGCGCGACCTGAGAGGGAAGCGGCATGGTAAACCCCGCCTGGAGCAAGACCGAGTAGGGAGCGCATATGGGCCGTCTTCAGCCCGCGTTCCGGGTGTGTCGCGTGAGGCGGCGGGCAACCGCTGTCCCAGAGGAATGGTCGTCGCCCCGAAAGGGGAACAGAACCCGGCTTACAGACCGTCTGGACAATTTTCTTGAACCACTTTGGAGAGTGTGGGCCCACAAAATCTCCGGCGTCTGGGCCGAATCATGTCCTAAAAAACGCGTAATCTCAGGGTGAATTGGCGACATGGTTGTACGGAACGTTGCTTTGAAGGTCTGGCATTCAGTGGACGCAGATGCGCGCCACTGGCAGATCCTTGCGCTCTCAGGCTTGTTTCTTCTGTCGCGGACCGTCTCCGATTTCGGGGCGACTTATACTGGGCTTGTGGCGGCATTCTCCGGCGCCATGGTTGCGCAAGTGGCGGGCACATTGGCGACCGGAATAAGGTTTGAATGGAAGTCAGCGGTGATTACGACGCTCGGTCTTACGATCCTCTTGCGGGCGGCAGACCCGGTCTTTTGGTTTGCGGCGGGACTGATCGGCGTCGGCGCGAAATTTATCGTGCGGATCAATGGCAAGCATCTTTTCAATCCGGCCTGCCTCGGAATTGTGGTGGTCACGCTTGCGAGCAGCGCGGCCTGGGTCTCACCCGGACAATGGGGGCAGGCGCCGATCGTCGCTGCTTTTGCAACAGGGCTTGCCGCGCTTGTGCTCTCAAGCGCCAAACGGCTCGATATTGCGCTTGGGTTTCTCGTATTTTTCGCGGCCTTCCTCACCGGCCGGGCTTTGTGGCTCGGTGATCCCGTTGCGATTCCCTTGCACAAATTTCAAAACGGCGCGCTGCTTGTCTTCGCCTTCTTCATGATCACCGATCCGCGCTCAACACCGGACTCCCGGTTGGGGCGTCTTGTCTTTGCTTTTGCCGTTGCGGGGCTCGCCGCCTGGATAAGCTGGCAATGGCATCTCCGCGGTGCGATGCTCTATGCGCTCGCAGCCCTCGCTGTGCTGACGCCCGTGATCGATCGATGGCTTCCGGCCACGACGC
>JBCAWP010000291.1:0-3016 GCA_038534535.1 Pseudomonadota bacterium | reverse complement strand
CCGGAACGCCTTGGCGGATTTCGGACCCACGCCATCAATCAGCTGAATGTCATCAACGAAGTTGTCAGCCGAGAACGGCGACGGCGCCTCAAGCTTTCCGTCAAACCGCTGGGCAATACCATCGACAGCTTCTTTCGTGAGCACCAGCGTTTTACGCCGCAGCACGTCGTAAACATTAAGGCCGATCACAGGAAGCACATCCACGTTTGGAATATTCCGGGCGGCGCGGGCGAAATTCTCATCAACCGAAATGCCGCCAATGATAAGCGCATTCTCGATCCCAAGGCCGGCGAGCTGGCCGCGCAGATCCTTGGTCTTCGGCGTGTCGAGCTTCGCTTCGTCGAGCACGACCAAAGCATCGTCCTTCACTTTTGACGAGAGCGCATGAGCCAGCGCCATTTTCCGAAGCCGTTTCGGCATGCCATGCGAATGGCTGCGCACGCGCGGTCCGTGGGCCACACCGCCGCCGACAAAGATCGGTGCATTCCGTGAGCCGTGGCGCGCCCCGCCTGAGCCTTTCTGGCGGATCGACTTTTTCGTGGTGACGCTCACTTCAGACCGGGTCTGCGTCTTGTGCGTTCCAGCCTGACGCTTTGCAAGCTGCCAGCGAACAACCCGGTGGAGGATATCGGAGCGAATGTCCGCGACGCCGAAAATCGCATCATCAAGCGTCGCCTTGCCAGCGGACTTGCCGGCGAGTGTTGTAACGGAGACGTCCATTATTCGGCCCCCTCTTCTTGAACTTCAGGCGCTGCTTCCGAGCCCGCAGACCGGAACGAACCCGTCTTTGGCGCATCGGCGTGCAGCGCCTTTTTCACGGCATCGCGCACTTCAACCCAAGATCCATCATGGCCGGGCACGGCGCCCTTCACGAGGATCAGGCCGCGCTCAATGTCGGTCCGGACGATTTCCATATTCTGGACGGTGCGACGCGCAGACCCATAATGGCCTGCCATTTTTTTACCCTTGAAGACACGGCCCGGATCTTGGCACTGGCCAGTCGACCCGTGGGACCGGTGGGAAATCGACACACCGTGGGAGGCGCGCAGACCGCCGAAATTCCATCGCTTCATCGCGCCGGCAAAGCCCCGTCCAACGGTGATACCGGCTACGTCGACCTTCTGCCCCGGCACAAAATGGTCGGCGAGCACTTCCGCGCCGACGTCCGGAAGGTCACCCTTCACGCGGAACTCAACGACCTTCGCCTTCGGCGCGACGCCCGCCTTTGCAAACTGGCCGCGCAGCGGCTTCGGGGCGCGTTTGGCTTTCTTAGTGCCGGCGCCCATCACGACCGCAGTGTAGCCGTCCGTGCGGTCAACGTCGCCGCCCTTTTTGGTTTTCACACTGCGCACATCTTCGGTCCGCAGACCCACGACCTGACAGCCGTCGAGCGCGAGCACAGTGACCGGCACATGCATACCATCTTCGCTGAAAACCCGGGTCATGCCGAGCTTGCGGGCGATAACGCCTGTTCGTTCTGCCGGGAGAGCCATTAGCGCGAGCCCTCCAATTTAATCTCGACGGCCACACCGGCGGAGAGATCGAGCTTCATCAGAGCGTCGACGGTCTGCGGCGTTGGGTCGACAATATCAAGCATCCGCTTGTGCGTGCGGATCTCAAATTGTTCACGTGATTTTTTATCAATGTGCGGGCTACGATTAACCGTGAAACGCTCAATCCGCGTCGGAAGCGGCACGGGCCCACGCACTTCGGCTCCGGTGCGCTTGGCTGTCGACACGATTTCCTTCGCCGACATGTCCAAGGCGCGGTGATCGAAGGCTTTAAGCCTGATCCGAATGTTTTGTCTTTCCATCGGTCAATCCGTCCGCATCAATTGCAAACGGCCCTGCGCGCGGGCATCAGCGCGGGGCCCCTTGCGAAAACCTGTTTTTCCATTTCGGGGGGACGCGTTTGCCACAAACGGGGCACTGCCATCCCTGCGAAGTGGGCGTTCTAGTGGAGGCGCTCCGCGGCGTCAACCGGCTTTGCGACGCTTTTGTGCAGGTTGCAGCACAGTCGCGCGAAGATGGCGGTTTTCAGATCTTCACAAGCGCCTATCATGGATCGCAAGATGATGACCCAGACCCATCTTGTGATCGCTGCGGCGTTGCTGGCGAAACCTGGCGCCCCGGCACGGAACCGCGCCGCGATCGCCGGCGCCCTCCTCCCCGATCTTTCCATCTTCGTCCTCTTTGGTTGGGCGGTTGCGACAGGTATTCCTCAGGAAACGCTCTGGCGGGAAACCTATTGGACGGAGCCTTGGCAAACCCTTGGCGCAATCAGCAACTCGGCGCCGCTATGGGGGCTCCTTGCCTTGAGCCTTCGCGCGCTCACGGGTACATGGCTCAGCGTCACTACCGTCCTTCCGCTTGCCGCGCTCACGCACATTACCGGCGATTTTCCGCTCCATAATAGCGACGCGCACCAACACGTTTGGCCAGTATCGGACTGGCGCTTCCACTCCCCGGTCTCCTATTGGGAACGGGACCATTTTGCAGGCATCGTCGCGCCGCTTGAGGCCATACTCGGCGCAGGGTTATCGATTGTGCTGATCCGCAGGTTCCAGTCGATTTGGGTTCGGGTGGTCCTAGCCAGCTTGGTTCTCGCTTATCTCGCCGTCCCGGTGTTCTTTGTCCTCTCCCTATCGACCTGAATGAATAGAGCCCAGAATGCCCCGTATCCCCTATGCCGATCTCGAGACGCTGCCCGCTGACTCCCGCGCCTTTCTGAAAAGGCTCGCGCCGCTCAATATCTTTCGGATGATGGCGAACGCGCCGCACCTCATTGAACCCTTTGTCGGCCTTGGAAGCGCCTTTCTGTTTAAGGGCGTCCTCGATCCCATTGAACGGGAGGTCGCGATCCTGCGGGTCGGCTATATCTCCGGAGCATCCTACGAAACGGCCCAGCACGAAAAGATCGGCCGGGACATCGGTATGGACGACGGGGTCATCGCAGCTGTGCGGTATGGTCCTGCGTCAGATACGCTGTCCGATCGCCAACGGATGATCATCCACTT
>JBCAWP010000290.1:0-3039 GCA_038534535.1 Pseudomonadota bacterium | reverse complement strand
ATCGAACCCGTCGAGGACGTCGAGCTTGGTGAGGGCGAGCCCCGTAACGCCGGATACGGCGCAAGCCTGGCGCACCATGACAGCATCGAACCAGCCGCAGCGGCGTTTGCGCCCGGTCACGGTGCCGAACTCGCGCCCGGCAGTGCCGAGGCGTTCGCCAATCTCATTGTCCTGTTCTGTCGGAAAAGGCCCAGCGCCGACCCGCGTTGTATAGGCCTTCGCGAGGCCAAGGATATAGGTGACGACGCGGGGGCCAAGGCCCGTCCCGGCGGCGGCTTGCCCAGCGACAACATTCGATGAGGTCACGAACGGATAGGTGCCGTGGTCGACGTCGAGCATGACACCTTGTGCCCCCTCAAAGAGGATACGACGGCCAAGCCGCGCCGCCGCATCAAGCCGTTTCCAGGCTGGTCCGGCATAGGCGAGTACCCGCGGCGCAATGGCCAAGAGATCCGCTTTGAGGGCCGCGGCGTCCGGCGCGTCGAGGCCAAGTCCCGCGCGTAGGGGCGCATGGTGCGCAATAAGCCGGGCGAGCTTCATGTCGAGTGCGCTCTCATCGGTGAGATCCGCAACGCGGAGGGCGCGGCGACCCACCTTGTCCTCATAGGCCGGGCCGATACCGCGCTTCGTCGTCCCGATTTTGGCGCCGGTTTCGGCTGCCCCTTCCCGTGCAGCATCGAGATCCTTGTGCCATGGGAGAATGAGGCAGGCGTTTTCAGCGAGCAGCAAATCATCCGGCCCAAGCGAAATGCCGCCCTCGGCCATGGCGTCAATTTCTGACAATAATTGCCAAGGATCGACAACGACGCCGTTTCCGATCACGGACAATTTCCCGCCACGGACGACGCCTGACGGCAATAGGTTGAGTTTATAGGTGTTTTCGCCGATGACGAGCGTGTGGCCGGCATTGTGGCCGCCCTGGAAACGGGCGACGACATCGGCCCGGTGGGACAACCAGTCGACGATTTTACCTTTTCCTTCGTCGCCCCACTGCGCACCGACAACAACGACACCCGACATGCGCTATACTCCGCTTGATCGTAAAAAACGGGACAGGGACACGTGTTTTGGTCCGAAGGCAAGACAATGCCTGCAAAGCGCCAGGGAATCGCCCGATTTCCCTTAATTTTTCTACAGGTTTCCCGACGATGGTCGGCGACATGAAACGGGTTCTGTATCTTTGCGCCGCGGCGCTCTTCGGATCGATGGCTGAGGCACAGGCCATTTCCAATCCGGAATTTGACTGCATGGGTGATCGCACATCGCAGGTGGCGCTCGAGGCGACGGGCGAAACCATGACGGTCGTCAGCCGCATGAGTCCGGATGCGCGCTTCGGGTCAGACGGAGATGTAATCGGTTATGACTGGCCCGTTTTCCACCAACAGATCGTGCGGGCCGATGGGGTCGTCCTGATCAATTACGAGGCCCGGCGCCTTTATGATGATGTCGTCGAGATCAGTTGTGAAGCCCGTCTAGATGCGGCCCATACTGAGCTTCGTGACACGCTGATGCGGGCCAAGCGCCTTAACACTGATGATGACCGTATCATGTCGCAAGCCGTAAGGATGGGGCAGCTGACAGCGTGCCTGCGCAATGCGGATGCGTGCAATGTGGAGCCCCATTATGTGACGCCGTCTGACGCTCTGCGTCGATACGGTGCCGACCGGTTTGAAGAGTTGGTCAACGGCGCACCGATCATGATCAGCGTGTACGAAACGGCCTATTCTCTCGCGACCTATGCCTATGAGCCAGAGACTGAATTTGTTCTGCTCGTTGAGACGGAAAGCCGCTAGTCAGCGCTGAGCCCAAGCAGCCCCTGGAGGAAGCCCGGCAGCTCGACGCCGAATTGCGTCTGCAGTGCCGCGATGGTCCCGAAGACCAGGATCACCGAAAGTCCGACAGGCCCAACCCAGCGCACCGCAAACCGCCAGAGGTTCATGATGGTGCCTTCGCCGAATTCGGTGACGAGCATCTGCCGCGACAGGATGCGGCCGGCAAAGATCGTGACCAATAGACCGCCGAGCGGCAGCATCAGCGTGCCGGTGACGAAATCAACAAAATCGATAAACTCGGTCGAGTACACATAGCCGGCTCCCACCATGAAGAGAACGAACCCAACGCCGATGGCCGCGCCAGGACGGTTCACGCCCTCGCGTTCTTCGAGCCAGGACACACCGACTTCCATAAGCGAAATCGACGAGGTCAGCGCCGCGAACAAAGCGAGCGTAAAGAAGGCTCCGCCAATGATCGCGGGCATCTGGCCAAAGGCGATAGGCAACGACACGAAGAAGAGGCCCGGGCCGCCGGCAGGGTTCGCTCCAAAGGCAAACACAATCGGGAAGATTGCGAAACCTGCCACGAGCGCCACGAGCGTATCGGCACTCGCAATAATACCCGCGGCGCGCGGAATATCGGTCTCCCGGGAGAGATAAGCGCCATAGGTGATCATCAGACAGGAGCCCACACTTAGCGAGAAGAAGGCCTGGCCAACGGCCGCTAGGAAGGTGTCAAACCCGACTTCAGAAAAGTCTGGCCGCAGAAGAAAATCAACGGCCGCCGCAGCGTCGCCTTGGCTAAGTGAGAAGCCGACAACGCCGATCAGCAGAACGAAGAAGGCTGGCATCAAAATGGTCGCCGCCCGCTCGATACCGCCGCGCACGCCGCGGGCCACGATCAGAGTATTCACACCAATGAAGAGGAGCAGCCAGCCGAGCACGACTGGCTTATTGCCGATCGCTGCTCCGAAATTTGCGCCTGAGACGTCCGCCACGGTGACGGCCGCCGCCGACGGATCCAAGGCGCGGGCGTCGTTGGTGAGACGCTCCGCTTCCGCCGCAAAACCGGCAAACTCACCAGAGAACGCCTGCGGGATAAAATCCACGATCCAGGCGGAAATCACCATGTAGAACGTTAGGATGAAGAAGGAGGTGAGTGATCCGATCCAGCCGAGCGCGCCCCAGTTCAGGGAGCGGCCTTCAGCCCGTGCGAGCGATTGGACGCCATCAATGGCAGACATGCCGGACTTCCGCCCCATGCCAT
>JBCAWP010000289.1:0-3040 GCA_038534535.1 Pseudomonadota bacterium | reverse complement strand
GCATGACTTCCTCATATCCGAACCGTCAAACCATCGCTCAATGATCTTCTATAGGCGAGCCAGCCGGGAATAAATCCAAGCAGCGCACCCACACCGGTCACAATACCGACAATAGCCAGATCATAGGCTGATGGCCCCGATATGGCGATAGGCGCACCAAATCGGGCTTCTATTTGACCGCCGAATAGGAACAGCAGACCGTTCACCAGCAAAACGCCTAATGCGGCACCCGCGGCGGTTAAAAGTGCCGATTCCAGGACCAAGAGCGAGAAAACGTCCCGATTATGCGCCCCAACGGCGCGCAGAACGGCGATTTCCCGCCGCCGCTCATTCAAGCTCGTCAACAGCGCCGTAAGCATGCCCGCCAAGCCCGCGATGACGACAAGCGCCGAGACGGCACGCAGCGCTTGTTCAGCCCCCCCGACCACGCGCCACATTTGGGAGAGTGCAACCCCCGGGATCACGGCCGTCATTGCCTCTCCCCGAAACGTATTCACATCGCGCTGATACCTCAGCGTCGCCGCCCGCGATCTCAGTCCCACCAAAAAAGCAGTGATCGATGTGGGCTGGAGATCGGCATCGGAAACGGGGGCCGACGCCGCCGACCCGCTGCCAAGGGCCGCTGGGCGACCACTCGGCGCCACGTGCACAGCCTCCAGACCCGCCAGGCTGATATGGATTGTGCGGTCAACGGGCGTGCCGGTTGGACGCAGAATGCCGACAACGGTGAAGGGGTAATCGGCATGCTCGGCAAATGCCGCGCTCACGATGCCATGGGAAACATTGAACTCACGGCCAAGCCCATAGCCGAGGTCCCGCGCAACCTCCGCGCCGAGCACGGCGTCATACACGCCATCAAACTCCGCGCCTTCGGCAAACTCGAGGGCACGCCGCTGCCCATAGAGGTAGTGATCAAAATAGGCCTGCGTCGTTCCCAACACGCGAAAACCCGCATGGGAGTCGCCCAAGGATAATGGGATTGTCCAAGCGACATCGCGCCGGCCCGCAAACCCTCGATAGCTCTCCCAGGAGACGTTCGTCGTCGGATCACCAATCCGAAACACCGCATAAAGGAGCAGATTAACGGAGCCGGACCGGGCCCCGACAAGTAGATCGGCCCCGGAGACGGTTTGCGCAAATCCGGCTCGAGCCCCCGTGCGGACCTTTTCAACGCCCACCAATAAGGCGACCGAAAGCGCAATGGAGAGCACGGTTAGAAGTGTGGCCGCAAACCGCGCGCGGGCACTCTTCCAGGCGAGTGAGAACAGATACACTTAGAGGCCCTCCCCCGTCATGGCTGGCGCGAGCGCCGCCGACAGGTCCGCGCGATTGACGTCCGCGATGGAGATCTTCCGGTCGAAATGCCGGGATAATGACATATCATGGCTGACGAAGATGACCGAAGCGTCTTTGGCTTCGGTCAAGAGCGTCTCGATGAAGACTGATCGCGCGTCGGTGTCGAGCGCCGAGGTTGGCTCATCGGCAATGATCAGCGATGGTGCCCCGATCAAAGCCCGCGCTGCGGCCACACGCTGTTGTTGTCCGGTCGACAATTGGCTCGCTGTGCGCCCGGCTGATACTTCTCGCGCGAGACCCAAACGGTTCAACAGCTCGGTCGCTTTCTCGCGCCGCCCTTGCACACTCTCCGCCACGCGCGCCGCCCGACCCGGCGAGAACTGGCAGGGCAAAAGAACGTTCTCCAGCAAATCTAGATACGGTACGAGATTGAACTGTTGAAAGATCACGCCGAGTTTTTCGGCGCGCAAACGGTCCCGTTCGGCGGCGGACACGTCCTTCAGCGATTGCCCGAAGACCTCGACGGTACCGCGCTCCGGCACCAGCACACCGGCGATGAGCCCAAGCAGGGTCGATTTCCCGCTTCCACTCGGGCCGAAGACGAAGACCTTTTCGCCCGCCTGCACACCCATATCTTCAATCTCAAGAACGGGTTGCGGCCCGCCAAAGGCGAACATCACACCGTTCAGTTTGATAGCTAGGGTCTCGGACGGGATTTGCGGCATTTCATTTCCAACCTCTCGGTTTCAAATAACGATCACAAACCTGGCTTACGATTATTCGTAGCAATCTCGCCGCATTCCGGCCGTTGAGGACATATGTCACTCGACGATAACGACACACAACCCACGAAGGCAGCCTGAACCAGATGGATTATTCTGAGAATTTCTCGACAAACCCGACGGCGTCGACGTCGGCCACCATGTCACGGCTCATCGATACGCGGCTCTCCCGGCGCGGCGTATTGAAAGGACTAGGCGCCAGCCTCATGGCCCCGATGGCGGCTTGCGCCAGCCTCGACAACGCCGTCATTGAGCCGGGCACATCGGGCGCGGACGTTCTTTCCTTCAATTTCGAGGAAATCACCCGCGGCGTTGACGGGATACACCACGCCCCGGCCGGCTATGAAGTTGACATTCTGATTAAATGGGGCGACGCGCTTTTTCCAAACGCAGCGCCGTACGATCCCGAAGCCCAAAGCCGCGACGCGCAACTCCAGCAATTCGGCTATAATTGTGATTATGTCGGCTTCTACCCGCTTGATGAGTCTGGCGAGCGCGCCCTCCTCTGCGTCAACCACGAATACGCCACGACCAAGCTCATGTTCCGGGACATCGCAAACCGAAGCATCACCAAAGAAGAATGCGACGTGGAGCTTGCAGCCCATGGCGGTTCGGTTGTCGAAATCGTCCGGACGGAAACCGGACAATGGGAAACGGTTCTGTCCTCACCCTATAACCGCCGCATCACTGGTGGTTTCACACCCATGGCATTCACAGGACCGGCGGCAGGCTCAGACCGGCTCAAGACATCCGACGATCCGTCGGGCCGCATGGTCGACGGCACGCTGAACAATTGCGCCGGCGGTATGACGCCGTGGGGCACCTATTTGATGGCCGAGGAAAACTTCAACGGCGTCTTCACGGGCGAATTGGATGACAGCCATGCCGAAGCGTTCATAGTGTTGGCCCCACTGATACCAACCACCGGGCACGCCGTACCGCGCATGGTTTTTTGCTTCGGC
>JBCAWP010000288.1:0-3070 GCA_038534535.1 Pseudomonadota bacterium | reverse complement strand
AGCTCAGCATTTTCAGTGATGAGATTGCGGCGCGCAATCGGATTGCCGCGCGGTACGCGGCGGCGCTCGCAGGCCATGTCTCCCGCATTCCGGCCGTCATCGAAGGTGGCTCATCGACCTGGGCCCAGTATACGATTGAGGTGCCGGACCCGGCCGCGTTTGCGGCGGCCTTGAAGGCCGAGGACATCCCAACCGCACGGTACTATCCACGCCCGACCCACCGCCAAACCGCGTATGAGGCCTGTCCGCTCGCTGGCAATGGCTTGCCGGTGACGGATGCGTGCGCCGAGACGGTGATCAGTTTGCCGATCCATGCCTATCTTGATGAGGCGACGCAGGACATGATTATCGACGCCGCGATCCAGGCGGTTCGGAAAGCGGCGAGAACGGCTGCCTAAGGCCTTAGCCCGCCGCTCTGATCGCGGCTGCAAGGCGTTCGGCGGTGGCTTCTGCGAGGGCCCGGTCTTCCGCTTCGACCATGACGCGGATGAGGGGCTCGGTTCCCGATTTGCGCACAAGTAAGCGGCCCCGCGTGCCGAGCGAGGTCTCCGCTGCGGCGACGGCGTCCGTCACGGCGCGCGTCTGGAGCGGGTCAGCAGCGCCATATCTCACATTGATGAGGACCTGCGGGAGCGGGGGGAAGACGTTGAAGGCCTCAGAGGCAGGTGCGTCCTGGCGCAGCATGGCCTGCACACACCGGATCGCGGCGAGGACGCCATCTCCCGATGGGCCCTGGTCTGACAAAATGATATGGCCGGAGGGTTCGCCGCCGAGATTGAAGCCCCCGGCGCGCATGGCGCGGGCGACATGTTTGTCGCCGACCGGTGTGCGGACGAGCGACAGCCCCGCGGCCTCAAGATGGCGTTCCAAGCCGAGATTGGACATGACGGTGGAGACGAGGCCGCCTCCTTTCAGCGCCGCGTTTGCCGCCATATCGCGGGCAAGGGCGGCGAGAATTTGGTCGCCATCAATCTCATGGCCGGCCTCATCAACGAGGAGGCAGCGGTCGGCATCGCCGTCGAGGGCAATCCCGATCTGGGCACCCATACTGCGTACGGCGACTTTGAGGGCTGCGGTGTGGGTCGATCCGCAATTCTTGTTGATGTTCTTCCCGTCGGGGTCTGCGCCGATGACTGAGAGGTCGGCGCCGAGGTCTCTCAGCACCTGCGGCGCGATTTCATAGGCCGCGCCATTGGCCGCATCAAGCACGATGCGGAGCCCTGCGAAGGACGTGTCTGCACCAAGGCTGTCTTTCAGCATTGCGGCATAGACCGATCGCAAATCATCCATGGGGCGCCGGACGCCGGCCTTCGGCGCGGCGATAGGCGGGGCATCGGCGTTCAGCGCTGCTTCGATTTGGGCCTCTGTTTCAGCGCCAAGCTTACAGCCCTGGTCGTCGAACAGTTTGAACCCATTGTCTTCAAATGGGTTGTGCGAGGCGGAGATGACAATGCCGGCGCCGGCTGGGCCTTGCGCGACGAGGGACGCGACCGCGGGCGTTGGTGCGACGCCGAGTAGGCCGGCATCGACGCCGACTGAATTGAGGCCGTCGGCGATCGCCGCTTCGAACTCCGGACCGGAGGCGCGCGTGTCACGGCCGATTAGGACGAGCGGGGAGGCGTCCGTGTTCGCCGCGAGGATCGTCCCGACACATTGTCCAAGGCGGCGGGCGACCTGAACCGTGATCGGCGGCGTGCCGGCCTTGCCACGGATCCCGTCGGTCCCGAAGCGCGCTTTTGGCTGGGTCATAACTTGCCTACCTCATAGACTAATACTGATGCGGGCGGAGTGTGCTTTGTCCAAATCTGGACGTGCCCCACGACCTTGGATACCCCTGCTGTGCGGGCGATGACAAAATGCCTTTGCAGGTGAAGCCAAAAAATGCGGGCTTCTGAGGAGATCATGCGTGGCTTACGAGACGAGAGATCCGATTTCGATCGCAAATGCCGTGATCGCGGCTCAGGCCAAGGCTGTAGAAGCCCTATCGTCCGTCGTCGGTAAGTCATTCTGCGAAGCTGTCGAGCTTATCCTTAGCGCCGATGGGTACGTCATCGTCACGGGTGTCGGGAAGTCCGGGCATATTGGTCAAAAGCTTGCTGCCAGTCTTGCTTCAACAGGGACACCGGCTTTTTTCCTACATCCGACAGAGGCGAGCCATGGCGATCTCGGCGTTATACGCCCAGGGTCGGTGGTGATCGCGATCTCATATTCGGGACAAAGCCGCGAATTGATCGATCTTTTGCGCTATTGCCGAAGTGCAGAGGTGCCTGTTGTCGCGATCTCCAAGTCTCCGGAATCAATTCTGGGTCAGAATTGCGACGTGCTGCTCCGTCTGCCCGATTTAGAAGAGGTTTGTCCGAACGGGCTTGCGCCGACTTCAACGACAACAGCGACCCTGGTTCTGGGCGACGCCCTGACCGTAGCGTTGATGGAGAAGCGCGGCTTCACAAGAGATGATTTTAGCACACGGCATCCTGGCGGGAAGTTAGGCAAGTCGCTCCACACGGTGGATGACTACCTGTCGGGGCGGATTGAAAGCGTACCGCTGATCGAGGAATCAGCCGGATTTGCCGAAGTCGTCCAGGCGATTGCTGTTGGATGCCAGGGCTGCGTTGGCGTCGTCGATTCGGTTGGCCAATACATGGGAATTATTACCGATGGAGACCTGCGCCGCTCTATGGAGGGGGGGGGCCAACCAGCGTCGGCGGCGTCGATTATGACGGATGGGGGCACCGTATTTTCGCGCCGGGATAGAATAGCTGACGTGATCGACACCATGACCCAGCGGCGTATCTCAAACGGATTTGTTCTTGAGAAGGGTAAGCCGGTCGGCCTGATCCACACAAAAACTCTGCTCGCCGAAGGTTACATCTGAGGGCGATCTATTGCGGTGATGTCGTGAAGGCGTTTCAGGTGCGCCAGCAAGGGCCCGGCGCTGGAAACTGGGAGACAACTCGGGCCATCGCAGAGCGCTTGTTCAGGATCTTCATGGAATTCCAGAAAGACCCCGTCAGCACCCGCCGTCACGGCAGCGGCGGCAATGATGCCAACCCCGTCGCGACGACCGCCT
>JBCAWP010000287.1:0-3093 GCA_038534535.1 Pseudomonadota bacterium | reverse complement strand
CGTTGGGCCTGCGCGCCCCAGTACCGATCTGAAGGGACTTGAACCGGGCCCATCGTGTCAGTTTCGGTGCGGGTGTCGGTCGTGTCCATATCGGAACTCCAAAATGCGTCTTATCGCGTTTGGGTTTCCGTCATCTCGCGCTTGAGTCAAGCCGGCAATAGGAATGTGTTGATGGTGAGCCGCCCATGGCCCGGGCGGGGATCGAAATCGAAATCCGCGGGAATATCGATCGCGTGTAGGTTGATGCCGCGATAGATCACGGCTCGATTGTAGGCTGCGGGGCAGGCTCCCGTCTTCTCGAAAAGTTCTGAGGAGCCCCTCGGGTAAGCAGCTACAGGTAGGCCGTGTGCTGCCACGTCCCGCTCCAAAGCTGTTTCATACGCACCAAACTCTGCGGCGGGTATTCGCGACCGGCCCGATGAGCGGTGACGGTAGAATGCTGTTCCGCCCTGGTTTTCATGGCAGAGGTAGTGGAGAAGCGCGAGCTTATCGTCGCCCCCGCCGTCGATGTGCGGCATGCGTTGGAGCGGGGCCAGCGTTTCAGGGCGATCTGTCACCATTGAAAAGAAGCACTCTGTTGGCCTAACGCCGGCTGAACACCCAAAGACGTCGGCAACAAGCGGCAAAAGCGGTGGAAGGTGGAGCTTGAGATAATCCTGGGAGACCTCCGACCGGACACCCGGATAGTAGGGCGCGAGCTTGCGAAATGGTCGTGTGGCCGCGAACTTCACCCAAGCGTCCGGTTGCTCGGAAAAGTCATCGATGACAAGTATGGGTTCGTCGCTGTCGCTTAAGTGGCCGCGCTGAACGCGCCACCGTGCCGGTCCGTCGACGACCCACGATTTCATCTCAAACGAGTTCATGTCGCAAATAGACCACAGGTTGGTGCCACGTCGAGCATTTGCTGCGGCGGCCTTGCTCTTCTACTTTCCGTCCTAAATACAGGGGCAGCATGAAGGAGCGCCGGCATATGGCCGATACGCAAACGCAGCCCCTCAGCGCGACGGGCCCTCTTCCAGCCGAGCATCCGGATGTCGTTCCGGCGCGCGCAGGCATTCTTTTGGTGAATCTGGGAACACCGGACGCGACCGATTACTGGTCAATGCGCCGCTATCTCTCCGAGTTTCTATCTGATCCGCGGATTATCGAGGTTCCGCAATGGATATGGCAGCCGATCCTTCAAGGGCCGATTTTGACGTTCAGGCCTTCAAAGTCGGGTCGGGCTTACAAAAAGATCTGGATGAAGGACGTCGATAAATCCCCGCTTCTTCACTATACGGAGCGTGAGGCGGAACTTCTCGCGGCGCGGTTTGATCCAAGTGAGGTCATGGTCGATTTCGCCATGCGGTATGGCAATCCATCGATTGAATCGAAGCTGCTTTCAATGAAACAAGCTGGCTGTGAGCGCATTTCTGTGATCGCGCTTTATCCTCAATACTCCGCTGCGACGACCGCAAGCGTTTATGACAAGACCTTTGACGCGCTGAAGCAGATGCGCTGGCAACCGGCCGTGCGGACGGCTGCGCCGTTTCACGATGATCCTGCCTATATTGACGCGCTTTCACGGTCATTGGACCGTCAGATCAAGGCGCTCGATTTCGAACCGGAGCGTGTGATCCTGTCCTATCATGGGATCCCGAAATCATATTTCCTGAAAGGGGACCCATATCACTGCCACTGCCAGAAGACGTCACGCTTGATACGTGAACGTCTAGGTTGGTCCGAGAATTTCGTGCTGACCACGTTTCAATCCCGGTTTGGTCCGACGGAGTGGCTTCAGCCCTATACGGATGAAACGCTCGAAGCGCTGCCGGAGCAGGGCGTCAAGAAGGTCGCCATTGCAGCGCCGGCTTTCATTGCTGACTGTGTGGAGACGCTCGAAGAACTCGCAATCGAGGGTAAGGACGAGTTTATTGAGGCTGGGGGAACCCATTTCGCAATGCTCGATTGTCTCAACGATTCCGAGGAGTGCATCGACGTCTTGGAAGCTGTGGCGAAGCGGGAAATGGCTGGCTGGGTTGACGTGTGAGTTCGCACTCGCGTGATGATTGGACGCGGAATGGAAAAACCGCGGCAAGGATAACTGAGGACGGCGCGCTTGAGGTGCGCTGTACCGGCCTCACCACGCAAACCAAATACTACAAGACCCATCTTCGTGAGTTTTTCCGCAAGGATTTTCAGCGCTTGCGGCCGGGCTATGGCGATTACGCGGTTCATATCGTGATGGAGTATACCGGTGACGCGCCCTGGATGGATCTCGATAACCTCGCGAAGGCTCTTCTGGATGCGCTCACGGGAAACGTCTTTGAAGACGACCACCAAGTCGCGCGACTGCTTGTGGAGCGCCGCGTCGGCGATCGTGAAGGGATTTGGCTGAAGGCCGAAGCTTTGTGACACACCCCTTGCCAAAACCCTGATCTTGGCAAACACTAGCGTCCTCGGCATGCGGAGGAGGCACTGCCATGTCAAACTTAAGATTAGAGAAAGCGAGCGATGCTGTTGGTGTTTTTGCGTTAGGGGTCGATCTTCGGCGGCTTGATGAAGACACGTTCCAAGCGATCCGCGCGGCATTTTTTGAACACGGTGTCGTCTTTTTCAGGGACCAGGTCATGGAGCCCGGCGAACACATCGAATTCGCTCGTCGATGGGCCGACATCGACGTCAACCGGTTCTTCACACCGCTCGATACGCACCCCGAAATCGCAATTGTGCTGAAAGAGCCCGGCCAAACAACGAATATTGGTGGCGGCTGGCATACCGATCATTCCTATGATCAAATTCCGGCCATGGGGTCGATCTTGCGGGCCATCGACCTACCTGAAAGTGGCGGAGATACGCTGTTTGCCTCGATGGCGGCGGCGTACGATGCATTAAGTGACGACGACAAAGCCCTTATTGACGGCTTGCAAGCCACGCATTCCAGTCGGCATATCTTTGGGCAAGGGGCTGCCGAGGCATCGAATGTTGGTGAGCGGTTCGGAAATGCGCATCTTGCGACGCAGGATGCTGTCCACCCCGTGGCGCTTGCTCATCCTGAAACGGGCCGCAAGTCGATCTATGTGAACCCAGCCTTCACAACCGGTATTGTCGGGA
>JBCAWP010000286.1:0-3116 GCA_038534535.1 Pseudomonadota bacterium | reverse complement strand
GAAATGGTCACGAGCCGACACGGTTAACTATCTCGACGCGGCAACGGGCCTACCACGCGCCCGCCTCGAAATGGCGGTCGATCGATCTGCCGTGTCGCCTGGCGAGGCAGCCGCCGACATCCTCGGCAGAAACGAAATCTGGCGCCTCAGAGCCCGCGCAGAGCAAGTTTTAGGCGCCAGTTTCTCGCTGCCCAGCTTCCACGCCGCGATCCTATCCGGCGGGCCGCGTCCATTTAGCTTGGTGGAAGCCGATATTGATAAATGGATGACGGCCCAATTACCGGACTAAGCGGCGAGCTTGAGCTCGGCGCGTACAGCCCCGCCGACAAGTGGGCTCAGCGCATCCTGCAGATCCGACAACGCAGCCTTTCGTGCGGCTGGATCTCGTTCACTTGAGAAGAACACCGCAGGCGCGCCGTAGCGCTCAGCCTCCCGCAAGGCCCAGAGCGGACGAACATCGTGGCTGCGGCCCGTAATCTCCGTCATACCGATCACACGCCAGCCATAGGTCTCGGCCACCGCAAACATGGCGATCCCAGCATTTCTGGCCCAGGGCGCATCCGCCCCAACTCGATTGAACCGATACTCGCCGCCTGAGCGGCCACCGAAGGTTATTTGTGCGTCCATGTTCTTGCTCCGTTCTGTAGCCTTTATTCCCTCTTTGTTCTCGTTTGGCAAGCGCTTTTTTTTGGCTCTGGATCATGGAGGCGGATACTTTGGCATTTGGGCGCTGTTCACGGTCCACGTCATAATAAGTACGCGAGCAAGAGCCGCCTCCCGCAGCGTCATAGTTGCGAATGCCGCGCCCTGCACTATTGTCTGCGAAACCAAGATGAGGAGTGGCGCGCATGCGTTTTGAAGGCACTGAGAATTACGTCGCAACCGAAGACCTGCGTGTTGCCGTGAACGCCGCGATCACCCTTGAGCGCCCCTTGCTCGTAAAGGGCGAGCCGGGGACCGGTAAGACTGTTCTTGCCATCGAAGTCGCCAAGGCCCTCGGCGTGCCGCTGATCGAATGGCATGTGAAGTCCACCACCAAGGCGTCCCAAGGCCTATACGAGTATGATGCGGTCTCCCGTCTGCGCGATGGCCAGATGGGCGACGAGCGCGCGAAAGACGTCAGCAACTACATTAAGCGCGGCAAGCTTTGGGAAGCGTTCACGTCTGAACAGCGGCCGATCCTTTTGATCGATGAGATCGACAAGGCCGACATCGAATTTCCGAACGACCTCCTCCAAGAACTCGATCGGATGGAATTCTATGTCTACGAGACCGATGAAACGGTGAAGGCAGAACAGCGCCCCATCGTCATCATCACGTCGAATAATGAGAAGGAGCTCCCGGACGCCTTCCTGCGCCGGTGTTTCTTCCACTATATCAAATTCCCAGACGAACAGACGATGAAAGAGATCATTGATGTTCACTACCCCGGAATAAAACAAAAACTGGTCTCCGACGCGCTCACAACCTTCTATTCCATGCGCGAGCTGCCTGGCATGAAGAAGAAGCCGTCGACCTCTGAATTATTGGACTGGCTCAAACTCCTCATGAATGAGGATGTGGATCTTGAAACACTGCGCGAGCAGGATCCCACAAAATTGACGCCGCCGCTCCACGGGGCCCTACTTAAAAATGAGCAGGATGTTGCCCTGTTCGAACGCCTCGCTTTCCTGGCCCGCCGCGAAGGCGGGGCCAAACGGGGCCCAGCGGGCTAAGACAGACCCAAGACCAATCAATTTATTTCTTGTTCGACTGCTATTATTGGCAGGCGAGCTCTTATTTATACACTCGGTCCGGTTGACGCCAAATCATCTTCCCCTTTGAATATATTTGGTTTCAGGGGATGAATTTCGTGTCTAGCGTTCAATCATGGTTTGCGAACCGGCGTCCAACTTACGTGCTCGATACGCCGTGTTTAATCCGTCAGTTCACGCTCAAACCCAAATCGGAACCGGGACAAAGAGGAAAAACCCCTCAGGATCTGGCCAAACTCAAGCGTCCCCCCACGCTCGACCCCGTCGACGAAACCGATCGCCATCGGCGACGCGTCTTGCAACTCGACATCATGCGGACGTGCGACATCTTTCTCGCTGGCCTGTTCGAAAATCAAGAAGAGCGCCTTTGGGAACGTCGGCGTATCGATGGGACAGTCGATCGCAAGAAAACAATCGTCGGCGTGAAAAGTATCGGCGAGTTTACCTCCCTGGCGGCAAACAGCCCAAATGGAGCGGATGAGCAAAAATGGCGTAAATTCGTCAATGCGATCAACGAGGCATCGGATGAAGCAAGATATCGCAGTCTTTTTCTCGAGAACTGGACCAAGGGTCCGACTTCCGGCCCATCTTCAGGAGAATTTCCACCTTACAGAGCCGGTTTTCTTGAAGCGATTTGTGAACTGCACACGGAATACTTAACGCTCCAATTTCGCATCTTCCCTTTTGCCAAGAGTTTCCAAGAAACGCTCGACCAAACAGAGAAAGGCAAAAAGATCAGGTCAGACGTCCAAAGAGCATTGGCGTTTATGGAAGGTACGGCGCGTTCGCCCACAGAAAGCCCAGATCAATCGCCGCCAAACAACAATGATTACCTATCGCGATGCAATGAAGCAATTGACGCGATCTATGAAGATGTCTGGTCCTATCTCGGGCTAGGGGCCAATGACCTCGAAGAACATTTTCAAAAATATTGTGCTGCCCTGACACGGCGATATGACGAGGTGACCCAGTCAGAGGTGAAGGGGCTTGGTATACGCGACGAAGCGTTGGCGCGCGCGGCCCTGACCTATCTGGAGATTGAGCAGCACGGGTCCAAATTGAAGCTTAGAGAATCCAGCGGCGACGATCGGTATGCAGGGCATCTAGAAATCGCTGCCGTCTTTGACGGATGCGTCGTGCGGCGATCCAAAGATACGATCACAACAGAGAGGAATCGTCACCTTAGGGACCGACAGCTTAATGATCTAGAGGAATATAATTCACGCATCTATCCGCATGATCTTTCGGACTTTTACAGTGATTAGAATATCGACCGGTCCTGGAGATGGCGAATATTGTCTCGCATGACACGCTGCGTGCCCCCTTCGAAGCGGGTGCTGATATCGGCGTCATTATAATCAC
>JBCAWP010000285.1:0-3149 GCA_038534535.1 Pseudomonadota bacterium | reverse complement strand
TCACTGAATACAATCGCGATAATGAACTGGTCCTTGCCACCGATATGGGCGGCATGACCTACCGCTTCTACAAGGTCGATATCGACCACTGGATGGACTAAACGCCGGTCCGCCCGAACCCGGTGCTTAACCGTCCGCCGGAACGCGCCAATCTGCCGGTAGAGACTTGAACACCCGGAAGCGCGCGTTTTCGTCAAGGGCTGCGTGGAGGGACGATAGGGCGGGTTTTTCGGCCCGCGCCACGGCGTCGTCGACTGATTCAGCAATGCACGCGCGATAGGCGCGCATGTCGGATGATACGGTCAACAGAAGCGGGCCACAGACCTGGTAGGCGGTTGATACGATGCGTTTGTGCGCCGTCTTCACACCGTCCTCGGATTGGAAGTCAAATCGTGACAGATCGATCGTGGATCGGCGAAGTAGACCTTCGTCAACCATCGAGTTCATCCACACTTGTGCGGTTACAGGGGCGGCGAGCGCCGTGATGGCAAGGGCAAGCGCGGTTATGCGGATCGGTAGAAGTCGCAAGGACATGGGAGGGCCTTTCAATGGGTTGATGCCAAACGCTTAACCGCCTGCGGCACACCCCTCATTCGAACCGCCGATTGATCAAGCGCAAGTTGAGACTATCACATTTTGATGCGCGCCGCATACAAAACCGAAGAGCGCCTTGCCAACAACGCCCCCGGGGCGTGAAGGTCATGGCCATCCAATCAAAGCGGCTAGAGCGGGCAAGGCAAGTTCTATCTGACCGCCTTCATTATGCCGAATGTCTATTTCCATACGACAACGGCCTACGCCCTCCTGCGCCACCAAGGGGTCGATATCGGAAAGCGCGATTATCTCGGCATGTAGCGCAAGACAGAAAATTCAGATTTCTGCGACGGGTTTCTGAGTAAGCGCCGTCTAAGGGGCATGTCAGACGAGAACGGAGGATGACATGCTTAGAGTGCTGATGGTTTCTGCCCTGATGATTGGCGTCATGACACCTGTGGTCGCCGCCCAGCCAGCAGAACGGGCCCAACGTATCGACAAGCGGCTCGACCGGGCTGAGCGTCGGGGCAATATCGAACAAGGGTCACGGGCTGACCGCGTTGAAGACCGCTTCGATCGGTTCGAAGATCGTCTAGATCGCCGTGAAGACCGCCGAGACCTAGCCGTGAACAATGGCCGCCGCGACCGTCTCGAGGATCGCCGCGATCGTGCGGAAAACGTGATCGACCGCCGCGAGAACCGCCGTGACCGGCGCGGAAACGTCGGACCCAATCAATAGTCCTCACCTGGCCCGAGCCCTCCTATACCTACCGGGCCATTGGCCGTCGCCGGTTCCCTTCGCCGGCGGCGGCTTTTTTTTGTAGGATTCCGTCGGAGATTTAATTTTCTAGAAGCCTGGGACTCCGACTATCTCTTGAAAACGGCGCGGCAAATGTCCCGTCAATCATTCTTGTGGAGGGGGTAATCATGTTCCGCGTGATCTGTTTCATGCCTGTTGCATTCGCGCTGGCGACCATTGCCAGCGACATGGCCGCGGCCCAGAAAAGCAATGTCGCTCTTTCATTCGGCGGCGGGACGCCCGGCGGCGTGGCCGAAGTCAAACTGCGCCTCAACGATTATCTGAAGCTTCGCGCAGGGGGCAACTATCTTGAGTTCGGCTTCGACATAACCGAAGACGATATCGAATATGATGGCGACGTGGAGTTTGCCGGGTTTACTGGGGCCGTTGATCTTCACCCCTTTCGGAATGGGTTCATGCTGTCGGGCGGTGTGTTCGCTGGGAACAAGGCCTTCGATTTCGAGGCGACCTCGGACGAAGCTGTGACCATTGGTGATGTCGAGTTCACGCCGGCCGAATATGGCCAGATCCTCGGCGAGGCAGGCTGGCGCGATGCAGCGCCCTTTGTCGGGCTTGGCTTTGACAACACATTCGTGGGCGACCGGCGTTGGGGGTTTTCAGCGCTGGCGGGCGCGGCGTTTTTTGGGGCGGGCGATGTGGAGCTGATGTCGGTCGGCGGGTCGCTCTCGGACAATCCGATCCTTGTTGAGCAACTCGCGATCGAGGAGGCCAATCTCGAAGATGAGATCGATGATTTCCAAGTCTATCCGGTGGTTCAGCTCGGGGTGAGCGTTCGGTTCTAACGCGCTGAGGCGAATGCTTATTTTTTATTGCCAGGCGGCAGGCTTTCAACGAAGGCGAGCCCTTCTTTGAGAAGGGTGGCAATAAGTGCTTCGTCCATAAGCATCTCGTCGGTGAAGCAGATATAGTCGCGCATGGTCGCGCCATAGGATTTGAACGGCCCGGCGCCGTGCTCGGCTTCCATGGCTTTTTGGCGGTCCTTCGGCAGGCGCACGCCGAGTTCGCCCGCCTTGTTCATCTGGCTGAACATATGGCCGTTGGCCGACGTATAGACCAAGTTCTTGCCTTTGCGCTCGATGCCAGCCGCGTCGCATGCGCGGTCATAGATGGCTTTTGTCGCGGCGAAATCGGGCACAAGAGAAGAATACCGACAGCGCGTGTGTTTGTCATCTCGTCGACGGCTACTCGACCTTGTTCATATAGCTTGGCAGCCAGCCTTCATGCGCTTCGCGAAGGCGGGAGAGGGAGACAGAGCTTTGGCCTTTGTGATCTTCTTCGATGCAAGCGAGGCATATATCTGAACCACCGATCCATCCGATATGATCAATCGAGCCTGAACTCAGTGATGTGCGGTTGGGTGCTTGTTCAATGAGATCTGGGTTTGACGTTGCTATAAGATAGCAACTTGAATCTTCTGAAAATACATCCGGGATTCCACCTCGTTCTAATCCATCGGCATCTGTAAAACCAAGGCCGGCGGCCAACTTGATCCCTACCCCACTCGCCAGCGCCATCTCCGCCGCTGCGCACGCTATCCCGCCATCCGACACATCATGCACAGCGTTGACCAAGCCTTGTTCAATCAGAGAGCGGACAAAATCGGCATTGCGTTTCTCCGCTTCGAGGTCCACTGGCGGCGGCGAGCCAAGCTCGTCACCTTCCAGCCCCAAAATCTCCCGCGCATAGAGCGATGCCCCAAGATGCCCTTTCGTCTCGCCGATCAGGATCAGGACATCCCCTGGTTGCGCGCCCTTTAGTGTCGCGATCTTCGAGACATCCTCGATCAAACCAACGC
>JBCAWP010000284.1:0-3154 GCA_038534535.1 Pseudomonadota bacterium | reverse complement strand
TCTCGGCAATCCGATGATTTGGGGCTTTGCCTATCACCAATCTGCCTGGCGCGGTGGCACCCTGAGAAATCCGGAGGATGGACGTCGCTACAGTGGCACGATCACACTGGTCGATGGCGATCGCCTCGAACTTCAAGGCTGCGCTGCACGGATCTTCTGCCGTCGCCAGACCTGGCGGCGCCTCTCGAGCTTACCGCATATCGTAGATCAGTTTTGAAATTAAATGGGCCGGTCTGCTTGAGGGGGGAGCAGACCGGCCCGGGGGTTTTCCGTCCAACCAAAACGCCGCTTCTTGGGGAGGACTACGAGCGTTTCAGGAGATCCGGCAGATGGGGAGGGGGGAGAAAGTTCTGCCGGTACAAATTGGGTTGGGTCGGAAATCTCTAATGTGTGCGTTGCTGTCTTGATCAGTGATATGTCACCGGCGCGGCCCCATTTCCAATCACACGCGTTCACGAAAACGAGTGCTCTGTTAGAGCCCAGAAACGACGGCAATTTCTACTCACTGCCTACGCATCGAGCTCAATCAACTGGATGAGGTTTCCGCACGTATCGTCAAACACCGCCATCGTCGCCCCGCCCGCTTTCATTGGCGGTTGGGTGAACGTCACGCCCGCCGCCTCGAGGCGTTTAACTTCGGCCTCGACGTCGTCAACGCTAAATGCGGTCCATGGAATACCGTCTTCCATAAGAGATTCCTGAAGCGCGCGTGCGGCCGGGTATTGATTGGGCTCAAGCGCAAGTTCGACACCGTCAGGCTCATCCGCCGACAGGAGTGTGATCCAGCTATGCTCCCCCATAGGAATATCGTGCTTAACGACGAACCCTAGAGTGTTCGTGTAGAAGTCGAGGGCTTTCCTCTGATCCTCGACCATCACACTTTTGATGTACATTTTCATTCTGTTTCTCCTTTGAAAAATGGCGTGAGCCATGGGGTGATCGTGTCTTTGAACGATGCCGCCGTAAGCGAATGAACTTTCGTCCGCCCTCGCCACTCGGTTCGGATCAGTCCGGCCTCTTCCAGCGTGTTCAGATGCCGCGTGATGGCTTGTCTTGTGAGGGTAATGTCGTGCTCTTCGATCAGCCGGGAACACAGCTCGAAAAGAGTCTGATCATTCCGCTTTCTCAGCTGGTCGAGGATTAAAAGCCGCGTGTCATCGCCGAGAGCGCGAAACAGCTTGCTAAGACTTGGATCAAACGGAACACCCATATCTTCTTATGCAACATAATTGTTGCATGTCAAAAAAGAACAGGCCCAGACGTCTATACCGCTTACGCCTAGAGCATTCACACGACGAACCAAACGTCTCGTGCGTCAAAGATCCGCCTATCGAATACGACCTTCGCGCCTCGATCTTTGACCGAACGAACGCGTTGAAATGACCTGGCTAACCGGTAATGGCACAGCTGTGGGAACAGAAGGCGCAGAAACTATTCTGCGGATCGAGCTCACCCCCATCTATGATGGAACGCATATCCGCCTGACCCATTCGGGATTTGTGAATGAGACGTCACGCAAAGCCCACGAAGACAACTGGCCGCTGGCGCTGACGATACTGGACGATGCGCTATCGGCGCACGCCTAATCCACCTCTAGGCTGCGGCTGTCTGGTCGACGGGGTTACCGTTCACATCAAGATTAGTGCCGATCAGGTCGCCGAGGTGGCCGAACTGGGCGAGCTTCAGCTCGTTAGCGGCAAAAGACGAGATCGCTGGCAGAATCTGGGAGATCTCTGAATGTCCGAGGCCAGTGGCTTGGAGGTGGCGAAACATCTCAGTCATGACGAAACGGCGCCCGCCGGGCGTCCGCTCAATGAGGCGCGCGATTTCGCCCGTCGCAGCGCCCGTCTCAGCCCCGGCCGTAGCCGATGCCGTCCGGGCCCCCGGAAGCTTTGAAAACAGTTCCGATGCGAACGGCGAATCTTGCCGTTCAGCCGCGTTCAGAACAATGCCAAGTGCAGCGCGAGCATTGGTCTGCGTGAGGCCGGTTTCCGTCTCCACATGTTTTACTAGGTCATCAAACATAACTGCGAGAACTCCATGAGGCACGCGCACATGAATTTGCCCGCGCTGCGAGGAGCAATATCGCTACAGAGGAGTTGCCGACTTATTACCAGATCGGCGTTTTCTGTTCATTTTTGGCCGGCACTGGTTAAGCGCCGTTAGGGCCAGGTTACCAAAAACGGCGATTCGGTTAACCCTTTGCTGATCGATCTAGTCGATGCGCTCCAGACCGGCTTTAAACCGACGCCAATTGTCGACATAGACTTGGGCGGACGCCCGGATCAGAGCGATTTGCGGTTCGCTCAACTGCCGAACGACTTTGCCCGGCGCCCCCATAACCAGTGAGCCATCGGGGATCTCTTTGCCTTCTGGGATAAGGGCATGGGCGCCGATGATGCAGTTCTTACCAATGACCGCACGGTTTAAAATGGTCGATCCGATCCCGATAAGTGTCTCGTCCCCGATGGTGCAACCATGGAGCATCACCATGTGTCCCACCGTCACGTCTCGGCCGATCCGGAGTGGGCACCCCACATCGGTGTGAAGGACGGATCCATCCTGGATATTGGAGTTTTGGCCAATGGTGATGGGGTCGTTGTCACCGCGCAGGACGGCGTTGAACCAGACGCTCGCATTCTCCTCCAGGACGACATTGCCGAGCACTGTCGCATTGTCAGCGACCCAGTAGTTTCCGCTGGTCGGAAGTGTCGGCGCGACATCGTCTAATTTGTAAACTGCCATAGTCTTGATCTCCGCCGTCTACGGTCCACCGATCGATGCGGCGGCGTAGATAATGGCAATCAGATTATTGAGAGTGTGTCCAACAATGACAAGCGCCATGACGATCAGGGCGAACAGGCCGCCTTTGATCACAGCCCCTCTGCGCGTTTCGGCAAGCACACCGGGGGCACCGCGGGCGAACGTGATTCCATACATGATCATGATGAGAACTGCTGCCAAGACGCCATATTGGGGCCGGGTGACCACAAAAGGCTGACTGGCAAGACCGATGAGCGATCCGGCCGTAAGCGTCGCAAAGGTGATATTGAGCCGTGCTGCAAACTTCAGCCCCCTCTTGAAGAGCGAAAGCGCGAAGACACTGAACGCCGTCATCGTGCCGACCAGCGGCACCTGGAGAAAGGCCATCACC
>JBCAWP010000283.1:0-3231 GCA_038534535.1 Pseudomonadota bacterium | reverse complement strand
CGGTCGAGCTCGCCCGTCGGATAGACGATGCCTTTATCGGCCCCCTTCTCGATGGCGAGGTCTACTTTCTCCTGGGTGGACGCTGCGGCGATCACGGTCATGCCCATGGCTTTGCCGAGTTCAACCGCGGCAAGGCCCACGCCGCCCGCGGCCCCGAGCACGAGGAGAGATTCGCCCGGTTTCACAGAGCCGCGGTCCTTAAGGGCATAATGCGATGTGCCATAGGTCATGATAAAGGCCGCCGCCTCATCGAAGGGCATTTCGTCCGGGATCGGAATACAACGCCCCGCATCGATGACGATTTCTTCGGCCATACCGCCCCAACCGGTGGACCCGATCACGCGGTCGCCCGGTTTTAGGTGCGTCACGCCCTCCCCGACCGACTTGACGACGCCAGAAACTTCGCCGCCCGGCGCAAAGGGCCGCTCAGGCTTGAATTGATACATATCCTGAATGATCAGCACATCGGGATAATTGACGCCGATCGCTTTCACCGACAGGACCACTTGCCCTGCGCCAGCTTCGGGCGCTGGCACGTCCTCGAGGACGAGTGTCTCTGGTTCGCCAGGGGCCTTCGATAGGATAGCTTTCATCGGGAATGTCCTCTATGCCGTGTCTCAAAATTTCGTTGGAGTGAAGCCTAGCGGGGCAGACCAGCGCTGAAAAGCAAGGAAGGAGACGTGACGTGACGGCAAGTTGGTCGATCGTCATCCATGGCGGCGCAGACGCGACCCCGGGACGCGACTATGCACATGTCGAGCGCGACATGATGGAGGTCATTGCCGCCGCGGCTGACGCCCTTCAGCGCGGTGACCACGCCCTGGACGTCGCTCAGCAAGCGGTCGCCGCACTCGAATCGAGCGGGTACTATATTGCTGGGAAGGGCTCATCGCCCAATCAGGACGGGATATGGGAGCTCGACGCGGCATTGATGGAGGGCGCGACGCGGCGAGCCGGCGCCGTCTCGGCGCTGGAAGGCTTCATAAGTCCCATCGCTGTCGCGCGCGACGTGATGGAGACAACGCCCCATGTTTTGCTTGCCGGGCGAGGCGCCGCGAAGCTTGCCCGGGCGAAGGGCCATGCCGAGGTCGGCGATCCAGAAGCGTATTATGATCCGGCCGTGAAAGAGGCCCTCCCCCCGAACGCTGCGGGCCATGGCACTGTCGGGGCGGCCGTTCTCGACACGTATGGGCACCTTGCTGCAGCCACCTCCACCGGCGGCCTTTTGAACAAGACGCCCGGCCGGGTGGGCGACAGCCCCATCATTGGCGCAGGCACCTGGGCCGATGGGCACGTCGCTGTGTCATGCACGGGCGAAGGCGAATACTTCCTGCGGGCAGCCGCCGCCGCCAGCGTGGCCGCACGGGTCCAGTATGGCGGCGAAGGCGTCGTGTCGGCAGCGGAAGCAGTGATCGGCGAAGTCGGCGCGCTTGGGGGCAAAGGCGGCCTGATCGCGGTTGATGCATCAGGACAGGTGGCGACGCCCTATAACTCGAAAGGCCTGAAGCGGGCGACGGCCACATCAGATGGCCGCCGAGACGTGCGGATCTTCGACTGATGACGCTGAATGATCTTCTTTATTGGGGCTCCCTGATCCTTCTCGCCTTCGCTTTTGCGCTTGCTGTGCAAATGCGGATCATGGGTGCGCTTGTGCTGCGACGGGCGCTGATTGCCTGGAACAAACATTTAGACCGGATGAGTGCGAACAAGGCCGTCGCTTGGGCCGTCGGACAGAAAGACCTGCCGGAGGAGGCAAAGCCCTGGCTGGTCGATTCCGTGAAGCATCTGCGCAAGATTTATGTGCGGCCGCTGAAACATATTCGCCTGGCGCGCCAGGTGAGCGTGCTTGCGCCGATCCTCATTGTCGCCCTTGTTGGGGCGGTCCGGTTTGGGACCTGAACGGGATGCGCGGCTATTTTGCGATTGGCGCCGAAGGTATTTCCAAGCCGATGAATCTCGGCGCTTTGATGCGCACAGCCCACGCCTTCGGCGCAAGCTTTGTGTTCTCTGTTGGTGCGGCCCAGCGCATTCGCGACGCTTACAAGGCCGACACGTCCAAATCAGCCGAACATGTGCCTTATTATCCGTGGGATTCGCTCGATGATATGGCCCTGCCGGCGGGCTGTCAGCTGGTCGGTATCGAACTGACAGCCGATGCCGTAGAGCTTCCTAGCTTCCGGCACCCGCCAGCGGCGGCCTATGTGCTCGGCCGTGAGAAAGGCGACTTATCCGCCGACATGCTCAATCGATGCACCCATGTTGTAAAGATACCGACCAAGTTCTGCATCAATGTCAGCCTGGCCGGCGCACTAGTCATGTACGACCGACATTTATCGATGGGCGGGTATGCGCCGCGCCCAATCATGCCGGGCGGACCTACACATTCTAATTAGTCGAAGAAATCAGCGCTGAAGCAAACGCTGAAGCACACCCAACATACCTGTTAGCCGGACAGCACCATCGCGAACCGCCAGCGTGTAACATACGCCGTCCGCGTCGGCGGTGGGCTGGTGTGTGTCGTTCGGACCTTTGACAGACAAGTCGCCGGGGCCGTAGGCGCCAGTCTCGTCTGTGAATCCACCCGTCATGACAAGCGTAAACTCCATACCGTCATGGCTGTGGCGCGGCACAGACCGGCCAGGCTCGATCCGGTAGATCTCAACTTCCGCCTCGCTCGACACATCAAGGTCAAGCCGGCGAACACCGGCCGTCGGCGTAACCCACCCGTTTTCCGAAATGGCGTCGATCACGGGCTCGAAAACTGGGACTGGCAAGCGCGTCACCTCGTCCAGAAGCTGGCGACCGGCGGCGGCGGCGCGTTTGTGTGCCATGTCGGACACGCGCTGCGCATCGATCATCTCGAAGGTGCGCGCGAGGAGACCATCGCTCAACTCTGCGGTCTCTTCGGTATCGAATACTTCACCCGCAATCGCTTCGCCGATCACGGTTTCCTCGGCCACGTCAGAGCGTAACGCCGCCTGCGTTTCCACAAGGAGCGCGAAAGCGGGATCAAGCGTTCCTGCCGAATAGGCGCTGTAAAGTTCGCCAAGGTCGTGGTGCGTGTTTGTTGTCATCTAAGCACTTGTATTTAAACTGCGTCTGTCAGCGATGCATATTGATCGCAACGCGACAGCTTCAAGCGAAATCATGCATTGAAGTGCCCGAATCCGCCTCGCATTTGAAAAAATGCGCAGAAATCTGGAAAATACTTGAGGATTCGGGCACTTCAAT
>JBCAWP010000282.1:0-3232 GCA_038534535.1 Pseudomonadota bacterium | reverse complement strand
TCAGAAATCCTGTCGATCAGCCGGACGGGGTTTGATCGCCTCATCAAGGCCGAGCCGGAAATCCTGGAGCGCCTGATAGGACGAAATAGATGCGGTCGGCTGTCTCCCCAGCCAGGAAAAGCGGCATCCCCGCCTTCAGGGAATACCAGCGCGCCTCGCGTCCTGCTGCCCTGAGCGCACGGGCCGGCGCATCCTTCAAAAAAGGAATTGTCTTTAGGGAAGGCGCAATATCTAGGCTCATGGAAAAGAACATGCTGTGTCCCGCGGCGAGTGCAAGGGCAGCGCCCCTCGCGGTCTTTGCAAGTTATGTGCAGGAATCAGTGAAAATCGCGTGAAGTCGCGGGCTTCCGGGGAGGGTGACAGGCCCCTCGGGTCCGGCTAGGGGATGTCGGACTGTTTGCTTCGGGGGCTTGTCCATTCCATGCCTGTGTTGAAATCCAAGCTCGATCCGGCATCGCCCGGCTTTGCCGCCAACGCCGCCGCCATGGACGCGCTGCTTGCAGACCTCCGCACAAAGACGGCGACTGCTGCCCTTGGCGGGTCGGAGCGGTCCCGCGCGCGCCATACCGAGCGCGGTAAGCTGTTGCCCCGCGAGCGCGTCGAGCGCCTTCTCGATCCCGGCGCACCCTTTTTGGAGCTGTCAGCCCTCGCAGCCCATGATCTTTATGATGACGATATTCCGGGTGCCGGTCTGATCACCGGTATTGGCCGGGTGGAGGGGCGCGAATGCGTCATCGTCTGTAATGATGCGACGGTGAAAGGAGGCACCTATTATCCGGTGACGGTGAAGAAGCATCTTCGCGCCCAGGAAATCGCCCTCGAGAACCATTTGCCGTGCATCTACCTTGTCGATAGTGGCGGGGCAAACCTGCCGCACCAGTCCGAGGTCTTTCCGGATCGGGAGCATTTCGGCCGCATCTTCTTCAACCAAGCAACCATGAGCGCGAAGGGTATACCCCAGATCGCTGCGGTCATGGGTTCATGCACCGCTGGCGGGGCCTATGTGCCGGCCATGTCCGATGAAACGGTGATCGTGCGCAAGCAGGGCACGATCTTCCTCGGCGGCCCGCCGCTCGTCAAAGCCGCGACCGGCGAGGTGATCTCAGCTGAGGATCTGGGCGGAGCGGATGTCCATGCCCGCCAGTCGGGCGTCGCCGACCATTATGCCGCCCACGATAATCACGCCCTCGCCATCGTCCGGTCCATCGTCCGTACCCTGAACCGGCCAAAGCCCCAGCCCCTCGATCTCGCAGACCCTATCGACCCGATTTACGATATTGGGGAGCTCAATGGCCTCGTCCCGAAAGATGTTCGCGAGCCCTATGATGCGCGGGAGGTGATTGCGCGCCTGGTCGACGGATCGGACTTCCACGAATTCAAAAAGCTCTATGGTGAGACGCTGGTCTGCGGCTTTGCCCGCATTTACGGCATGCCCGTCGCAATCCTCGCCAATAACGGCATCCTGTTCTCAGAGAGCGCCCAGAAGGCGGCCCACTTTATCGAACTCGCCGACCAGCGCCGCACCCCGCTCATCTTCCTGCAGAATATTACGGGCTTCATGGTCGGCTCGAAATATGAAGCTGGCGGCATTGCGAAGGATGGGGCGAAAATGGTTACCGCAGTCGCCACGGCCTCGGTGCCAAAATTCACCATCGTCACCGGTGGTAGCTTCGGTGCGGGAAATTACGGCATGTGCGGCCGGGCCTATTCGCCGCGCTTCCTCTTCCTCTGGCCGAATTCCCGTATCTCCGTGATGGGCGGCGAGCAGGCGGCCTCGGTCCTCGCCACTGTCAAGCGCGACGGCATTGAGCGGCAAGGGGAGACATGGTCGGCTGAAGACGAGGACGCGTTCAAACAGCCGATCCGCGAGCTCTACGAGCGTGAAGGCGCCCCATACTTCTCCACCGCCCGGCTTTGGGATGATGGCATCATCGCGCCCGCCGACACCCGCCGCGTTCTTGGCCTCGCCCTTTCGAGCGCGCTTAACGCACCGTTCGGCGACCGCGGCTTTGGTGTGTTCAGGATGTGACGAAGCCGGTCGCGCCAGCGAGCATTTGATCAAGGATCAAATGCAGGCGCAGATTGCTCCGGCAGGAGCGGAACTATGTCTGCTTTTAGGGTCAGGGGCAGAAGCAAAACTGCGTCGACGGCCAGAACACAGTTTCGAGCGATCTAGCAACACCCCTTCACCATGCAAGCACCGTTTAGGTATCACTGCGCCAGCCATTGAATTCTACTTCTGAACCGCTGATTGGCGGTCAGATCCGGCAGCGTAATGATCGCCCAAGCAATAGCTTGAATTGTACGGGCCGTGACAAGAACATCGAGCAGCGCAGTGTCATAACTGCCAGCGTAGGCCTCCAGCGCAGTTCGTGCGGCTTCACCACGTCCTAAGACGAAAGAAGACGCCGTCATACAGGCAAGGTCCCATTCAATCGGACCCATGAAGGTGTCTTCAAAGTCCCCCCAAACAAGGCCGTGAGGCGTGCGCCAGAGATTACCATAATGAGCATCTCCATGGAGAGGTTGGCAATCCAGCCGACGGTTGGACAGATACTGACGGACCCGATCAGACCTTCGACTAATAATGGAAAGGTCATTCGCCGGTAGGCGATCCATGACTTCGGAACGTTCCAGAATCGCCCACACTTCATCCAAAGCCCCTGCCGTCGGAAGGTCCTTAGGATAGCTTTCCAGCACCTTATGTATTTTGTGCAGATGCGCGCCTACTTCAGATGGCGAAGGCGATTCCGAGATCAAATCGAGATGTTCCCAGAAGGTCACATATTGAGTTCCGTGTTTATGAGGACCAGACGGCACATCACTCGATGGACGAACAACATTCAGTCCCGCACGATTAAGATAGTCTGCTAAATCTACTTCTCGCGCTAACCAGGCACCTCCATGGCGGACAGTGCCCGCTGATCCTGTCACACGAGCGACAATCTCAAACGGTTCCAATTTGAACATGAAGTTGGCATATCCACCGATCAGCTTCACGTCCTCAATTTCCAAACCGACTTTCCGCGCGACGTGCATAGCAACGTCCGCTGCTCGTCTAGTTGTTACGCGGTTTGAACTCATTCTTCATATGAAATACCGCCCCGCCCGTGTGCAAGCTCGGTTTGGGTCTAATTCGAACCTATTTTCGCAACTAGCCAAAGTCCGTTAAGCCGCCGATAGGAGACCAAGCGGGAGTTCGGGACTCTTTCGGCTCCTTACGGGTCGGGGT
>JBCAWP010000281.1:0-3250 GCA_038534535.1 Pseudomonadota bacterium | reverse complement strand
TTGCTGCACGATGCACTAAGGTCCGCAATGGGCCGAGAGCCACCGCAGATATTGTCCGAACGAATGTCGGCTTAGGTTAGCTGATTGCCTGCAAACTACCAGTCCGCTTCCGGCCCCAATTCAGACCTAAGTCCAACTTGCGGCGAACGCCAACCTTATGGGCACGTGTGGCTTCTTGGCAGTGGTCGACGCAGGGTACTTTCGCACACCAAACCCCTTAAGGCTTCCCAGGTGCCTTTTCTGCTGCCCGCACGATTTCTCCCGCGGCGTTAAGACCGACACCTAACCCGCGCTTTCGGCGTTCTGCAAAATGAGCTTCTTCGTTCGGTCCGGGCTGGGACATTTTCTCAACAAAGTCATCAAGCCAACCATTTTCCTCATCGACGGATTTTCGAGATCTTCCCGGCATGGATGATGCCCTCATTCCTTGGCCAGCTTTATCTACGCATAAGGACTTTTCGATCGCCAGAACTGCTGGCATCTCGTCTTTGGGTCCAAAGATAACTCGCGTTGGCGGTGCCAAACTGTTCTGCTGCTCAGTGCTTAGCACGCAACCCAACGATGAGCCCAATTCCGTCTGCGCGCAACCCTTCGATGTTTTGCGTCCGACATCGGGTATCTCCAGGCAAGTACGGATTAGCTTATCCCCCGCATACCGAACTTCACTGGCACTTGCCACGATGCCCAAGTCGCCTTTTCGGAGCCACGTGGACCTGAACTCATTTCGTGGTTAACGCAACTACCCGTCCTTAGAACCGCTGAACTCTGCGTCTTTGCGGACCTCTTCATCCACCTCTAAGCGATTGTCAACAATTAGAGTTTTCGCACCTTGGTTGACGCCTTCAAGCGCCCGGGCAACCATTTCTGAACACTCCGTTATGGCGATAGCCTCAACTTTGGGTCAGCGCAGGATGGAGAGAGATTGGTTTCTCGGGCAGAACGATAGAGGACACTGCATGCCACAAATAGCCATCATCTACGCCCGCAGCGCCAACGACGACGGACATCGATCCTTGAGCACTCAAATCGTTGCCTGCAACGCCCACGCTGATCAGAACGGTTTGTCAGTAAAGGACATCCTTTCTAAGGCCAAGGTGTCCGGTCTGTCCTCCACCAATCGCCCCGGTCTCAGTGAACTGTTTCAGCGCGTCGGCAACGGAGATATCGACACGGTCCTTTGCACCAGCCTCGACCGCCTGGCACGGGACCCGAAGGAGGCGGAAGATGTTCTCGATCGGCTGACGAGGTCGGGTGTGACACTGCAAACGCTTGGCACCGGTTTTTTTCAGGTCCAAGGCTTTGCTGACAGTGGACACGCATTCGACATGCGCAGGGCCCGGCGCGCCAGCCAACCCTTAAAAGCACCGGTCATTTCCCCGCGGACATAAGCGCTCGTGCCGGTTAGGCTCAGCAGCTCGTACCACATTCAGGAATTCAGGAAGACATGCCCAGAGACGCTATCATTTACGCCCGGTATTCCGACGAGCAGCAGAACGAACAAACGATCGATGCCCAGATCTCTGCCTGCCGGGAATATGCAGAACGATTTGGCTGGCGCATTGTCGATGTCTTTCAGGACTATTCAACGACAGGGGCATATTTCAAGAGACGTCCGGGCATTCAGGCGTTTCTTGAACGGGCCAAAAGAGGCGATGTTGATGTCGCACTTTGCACGGCAACCGATCGTCTCTCCCGTGATGGTGAACATGCCCACAAGATCCTGAAGCAGCTGACGCACAATCGTGTCGAACTCCACTCCAGCCAGACCGGCAAAGTGGAGACCCTTGAGTTCGGCATTCGCGCGGCAATCGCTGAAGACTATCTCAAACAGACGGCGGCCAAAACGCGGGACGGCATGCGCTACGCAGTCACGCAAGGAAAATCTGCTGGAGGGCTGTCTTATGGATACAAGGTCAAACAGGTCTATGATGGCAACGGGGACAGGATCCCAGGCTACCGGGAGATCGTGCCGGAAGAAGGCGCCATTGTCGTACGGATTTTCGAAGACTATGCCAACGGAAGATCCCCGCAGGCAATCGCCACAGAACTGAACAAGGAAGGCATCCCGGGACCAAGAGGTGCAAAGTGGCGCGACACGGCGATCCGTGGGCATCGCACACGGGGAACCGGTGTTCTGAACAATGAACTCTATCTCGGCAACGTGATCTGGAACCGGCAGACCTTTTCAAAAGATCCGGATACCGAGACCCGCAAGGCCCGCATGAACGGCGAGGAAAAGTGGACGCATCACCAGCTCAAGGAGCTTCAGATAGTCCCGGACGACTTGTGGAACCGGGTAAAGAACAGGCAGACCCAGGTAAGATCCAGTCATGATGCCAAACAGAGCAATCCCCTGAACGCCATGCAGCGCCCGCGCCATCTCTTGAGCAGGCGGCTTGAATGCGCCGAATGTGGCGGCCCTTACGCCATTATGGCCAAAGACAGATATGGCTGCACCAACCACAAGAAGAAGCTCGGCTGTACAAACAGCCGGAGCATCAAACGCCAGACCCTCGAACAACGGGTGCTAAAGGCGTTCCCGGCCTCCATGTTTTCCATCACGGACCTTGCGGCCTTGACCGAGACAGTCAATCAACGTCTGAGATCAGCCAATAACAGCCAGGGCCAGGAGCGCGCCCGGTTGGAGCGCGAGATCTCCAGGATCGATAAGAAAATCAAAAACACGGCCGAAGCGATCGCAGAAGGCGGCGGCGCAGGCCTTGCCACCCTGACCACGATGCTGGCGGGGTTTGAACAGCAAAAGGCAGACCTCAACGAAGAGCTGAACACAATTTCTGGGGAGGTCCCGGAACTTCAGTTGGTTTCTGAAGCTGATGTTGCGCAAACTTTGCTGGCCGCCCTTGAGGCCATGGCGACTGTCGACATGTCCTTTGTTGAGCCAACCTATCGCGACCAGTTTTTCACACTGATCCAGAGCATGGTCCAAAAAGTCGTAATCGCACCAAACCCGGAAAAGGGCGTCGACCTTCAGGTCCATGGACGCCTGGCCACTATCCTGGCAACCCTTGAAGCTTGGAAGGAAGAAGAAGCCAGAATGACCAAGGACTTTCAGGAGGAATTTGCCGACAAATGTGCAAGGGGAGAGATCAGAACCGATGTGCAGGAAGCTGTCTTCCTTGAGCGCATCAACGCGGAATTGGCATTGCGAGCGGATAAGTTCGGCCTTGAATCAAAAAGGCGCTCGTATGAGCGCCTTCAAGTTTCGGTGGTTGCGGGAGCAGGATTTGAA
>JBCAWP010000280.1:0-3265 GCA_038534535.1 Pseudomonadota bacterium | reverse complement strand
CTTGGTCCCCGGTCACAATATCACAAACACACAGTTCGGCGCCCTTCGGCGGATTGACGGCCTGCTTGCCGGCCTTACGCGTGCTTTCCAGCTCGGCTTCCGGAATGACAAAGCCGTATCCGGCATCGGATGCAACGATGCGTTTGCGCGCCGGCTCAAGCTTGAACATGGCGACGATATCGACGCTGTCTTCCAGATCGATCGACAGGCGGATGGGTTCCCCATGGCCCCGGCCGCCCGGCAATTTGTCCGCCCCGAGCGTGAAGGCCCGTCCATCGCTCGACATCAGGATTAACTTGTCTGTCGAATACAGTTCTTCTGCGAGGAATAGGCTGTCCCCATCCTTGAATTTCGCGGTGGAGACATCGAGGCCGTGGCCTTTCATGGCCCGGATCCATCCCTTGTGGGACAAGACTACCGTAAACGGCTCTTTCGGGGTCGAGGCTTCGATGGCCGCGCTCAGGTCAATTTCCGGCGCATCCTCGAAGGCGGCGCGGCGCCGGCCAATCTCGCTTTCGGGGTCGAAGGTCGCCCGCGCCTCTTTTAAGAGGCCGGCCACAGCCTTCCACTGCTTCTTGGTGGACCCCAGAAGGGATTGGATGTCGGCGCGCTCTTGAAGGAGTTCCTTGTGCTCGCGCTTGATCTCGATCTCTTCAAGTTTACGCAGAGCCCGCAAACGGAGGTTCAGGATCGCCTCAGCCTGGATGTCCGTCAGCGCAAAGCGCGACATCAATTCTGCTTTCGGCTCGTCTTCCTCCCGAATGATCCGTATCACCTCGTCAATATTGAGATAGGCGATCAGATAGCCGTCAAGCAGGTGAAGCCGTTTCTCAATCTTGTCGAGGCGGAACTCTGCACGGCGGACGACCACCTCGCGGCGATGGTCCAGGAAGGCCTGCAATACACCTTTTAACCCCATCACCTGGGGCACGCCCTTATGGAGCACATTCATATTGAGCGAGAAGCGCGTCTCGAGGTCAGAAGACTTGAAGAGGCTCTCCATCAGCACAGCCGGCTCGATCGAGCGTGAGCGCGGCTCGAGAACAACCCGCACATCTTCGGCGCTTTCGTCGCGGACATCGGCGAGCAGTGTCGTCTTCTTCGTCTCAATCAGCTCTGCCAGCCGCTCGATCAGTTTCGACTTCTGGACTTGGTATGGGATCTCGGTGATGACAATCTGGTATTGGCCCCGGCCAAGATCTTCGACCTCCCAACGCGCGCGGATCCGGAAGCCGCCGCGGCCCGTTTCATAGGCATCGAGGATTGAGGCTTTATCCTCAACGATGACGCCTCCCGTGGGGAAGTCCGGCCCCGGCATGATGGTGAGCAGATCGGCCGTCGTCGCCTTCGGATTATCGATCAGTAGAAGCGCAGCATTGATGGCTTCAGCCGCATTGTGCGGCGGGATGCTTGTTGCCATGCCGACGGCAATACCGGTTGCGCCATTCGCGAGCAGATTCGGAAAGCCCGCGGGCAGGACCACCGGTTCGGTATCGGTCTCTGAGTAATTGTCTCGGAAATCGACGGCATTCTCGTTCAGTCCGTCCAGCAACAACTCAGCCGCTTCGGTCATCCGAGCTTCTGTGTAACGATAGGCTGCCGCGCTATCCCCGTCGATATTTCCAAAGTTGCCCTGCCCGTCGACCAGCGGATAGCGAACTGAAAAACTCTGGGCTAGACGCACCAGCGTGTCATAAATCGACGCATCGCCATGGGGGTGGAAGTTCCCCATCACATCGCCGACGATTTTCGCACACTTGCGATAGCCCCCATTCGGATCGAGCCGCAGGACCCGCATCCCATAAAGTATGCGCCGCTGGACAGGTTTCAGCCCATCGCGGACGTCCGGCAGGGCGCGTGCGGTGATCGTCGACAAGGCATAGGCCAGGTAGCGCTTCGAAAGCGCCTCATTCATCGTCTCTGTGACGATTTTGTCTTCTGGTTCGTCGTCCATAAGATCGCTCATACTGGGCGGCCTCCTCGCCGTGCGACTCACTTGTCGCGCATTAGGTTAACAGAAAGCGGCAAGTGGTTAATCAATGGAGAATCTGCGGTATCTGGCTTCGTTGTGGCGATTTTGGGCCGCGCTCATCATTGTTGGTGTTGGATTGGCCATGTTCCATCGCTTTGCGCCGCCCCAGCACAATCCTTGGCGGCCACTGTCCCTGGACGACCCGATTGGTCTCGCGACCTATGCCAAATTCACGGGGCTGAAGTATAGCCCGGCGGCTTGCTACGCGGCCTTAGATGAGGCTGGCGTCCGGTATGTCCGGCTCGAAGATGAAGCGACGGGTCCCGATTGCGGCTTCCGTGATGCGCTTGCCCTCGAACAGTCACTGACGGCCTATTCTGCGCCGGTTCGCCTTACCTGCCCGATGGCGGCGGCCCTCTATGTCTGGGAACGCACCGCGGTCCAGCCTCTCTCCATTGAGATGTTTGGCGAGGCCTCGGTCCGGATCGAGACCTACGGCGCCTATTCCTGCAGGAATATTGCTGGAACGCGACGTCGTAGCGAACATGCGACTGCAAATGCTATCGACATAGCTGGCATTCGCCTCGCAGATGGCCGATTGATCAGTGTGCGTACGCACTGGAAAAACGGAGGCAAAGAAGCCGCCTATCTCGAACGGTTACATGACACCGCATGCCGTCTCTTCTCGGTCACGCTCGGGCCGGATTACAACGCCGCCCATGAGGATCATTTCCATTTCGACTTCGGTTCAGGGGACCTGTGCCGATAAACAAAAGGTGACTGGCTGAGACGATCCTTTTGTTCTGTTTCATTAAGAAATTTCTCCTCAGCGAGCCGTGAGCCGGCGCCGCCCTCGCCGCTGCGTGACCGGATGTGTTTAGGGCCTCCTGCCGCCCGCCCCCAGGTCTTTGTCATAGGAAACAGACCGAAAGGAATTGCCCATGTCTCGTTTAGGACTCTTTGCGGCGGCCACGCTCGGCCTCGCCACTTTGGCCGCGCCAGCAGCGTCGGCGGCGCCCTCTCCTGCCAACGGTTCTGCAGTCTTGCCCGTCCAGGCTATTTCCGCGACTGAGGCAGCACGGGGTCTGTCCGCGACACCCGTAAAATTCCAACGTCGCTCACGGGGGTTCCACGGACGTCGCAGTTTCCATAGCCGCCGGGGGTTCCATCGCGGACGAGGGTTCCACAGTCGCCGCAGCTTCAATCGACGCGGCTTTAGCCGTCGAGGGTTTAATCGCCGCGGGTTCTCCAGCTTCCACGATCCGCGCTTTGGCGGGAAACGCTTTGATAAAA
>JBCAWP010000279.1:0-3298 GCA_038534535.1 Pseudomonadota bacterium | reverse complement strand
CCAATCAAGGGATCGGGGTTGGTTCGTCTGGTCGTCATCGTTGAGCCCTATACGCCGGATCAGGATATGCCGTCGCCGTACGAACGCGTTTTCAACCCGCCGTCCGCGGTGTGATTAGATTGCGTTCTGACAGCGGACTGCACTTTCAAGACGTTTAAGACTTGTCCTAGCATACGAGGGCACTGTCTTGCGGTCCGTCCCAAACAATTATGAGAGGTTTGTTCATGTCACCTTTTCTGAAGACCGCGCTAAGCAGCGTTGTCCTTGCCCTCAGCGCTCTTGGGGCAAATGCACAGAGCGAGACCGAGCCGACCGGCGAAATCATCGGGCCAGGCGGGCGTCCCGTTGGCGAAATCTGGTCACGCAGTCCCGTTTATGCCCAAAACGGGATGGCGGCGACGGCGCATCCGCTCGCCAGCCAAGTCGCGATCGACATTCTCAAGTCAGGTGGCACAGCCGTTGACGCTGCCATCGCAGCGAACGCGACCCTTGGTCTTATGGAGCCAACGGGTAATGGTATCGGGGGCGATCTCTTTGCCATTATCTGGGACCCCGGCACCGAAAAGCTCTACGGGCTCAATGCCTCCGGTCGCAGCCCAAGTGGGCGCTCCTATGATGATTTGCTGGAGAGATTAGACGGCGCAGATAGCCTGCCGCCGTTCGGTGATCTTCCGGTCAGCGTTCCGGGCGCCGTGGACGGTTGGTTTGAAATGCATGACCGATTTGGTCGACTGCCAATGTCGAATATTTTGGCGCCAGCCATCGACTATGCCGAGGGCGGGTTTCCAGTCTCGCCTGTGATTGCCCGCTACCTTGAGCTCAATCTCGCGCGGTTCGAGGACCAGATTGAGACGATCAATGAGTTCGACAATGCGCGGCAAACATACTTCTCGAACGGCGCGCCTAAGGCCGGCGAAATCTTCAAGAATCCGGACCTTGCCAAAACCTATCGCCTCCTGTCGGAGAACGGGCGCGATGCCTTCTATGGAGGCGAGATCGCCGAGACCATTAGCGCCTATATGGAGCGTATTGGCGGCGACTTGCGGGTTGAAGACTTTGCGGCCCACGAAAGCGAATGGGTTGACCCAGGATGCGTGGCCTATCGTGGATACGATCTTTGTGAGTTGCCGCCGAATGGGCAGGGGTTTGCCGCCTTGCAGATGGCGAACATTCTGAAACATGTCGATTTGAGCCAATGGCCCCGCGGTAGTGCAGAAGTGCTGCATTACATCACTGAAGCAAAGCGGTTGGCATTTGAGGATCTCGGGCGGTACTACGCCGACCCTGAATTTGTCGATGTGCCCGTCGTAACGCTCCTCTCAGAGGAATATGGGCTCGAACGCTTCGCTTTAATCGATCCCGAAAAGGCAAATCCAGACCCGGTTCCGGGTGATCTCAAAATCGAAGGTGAGGGCGACACAACCTATCTGACGGTTGCTGACAAGGACGGGATGATGGTTTCGCTCATTCAATCTAATTATCGCGGTATGGGGGCTGGCCTCGTGCCCGATGGATTAGGCTTCATGCTTCAAGACCGCGGGGAGCTATTCTCACTCGATCCTAACCACCCGAACGTCTATGCGCCGGGCAAGCGTCCTTTCCACACTATTATCCCCGCCTTTGTCATGAAAGATGGTGCACCCTTCATGAGTTTTGGGCTTATGGGCGGCGGCATGCAGCCGCAAGGGCACATGCAGATCCTTATCAATATCGTGGATTACGGGATGAACCTTCAAGAAGCGGGCGATGCTGCACGACTCAACCATGTGGGCGGGCGCCAACCCACAGGACGTCTCAACGACCAGGACGTCGATCTGATTGGGACTTTGAATGTTGAACCGGGGATCTCATCGGCTGAGATTGAGCGGCTCGAAGCAATGGGACACCGGGTCGAGGTCGTGACGAATGGCATCATGTTTGGTGGCTACCAAGCCATTTTGCGTGATCCGGAGACGGGTGTGTATACCGGAGCGACTGAGATGCGAAAGGACGGCATCGCGATTGGGTATTGAGGACTCCGGGCCATAGCGCGCGGCCGCTGCATCTTTGTTACGCAGATATTGGGCGCTCAGATTACCCCTCTTCACGCTCTCGAGAGCCGAAGACATTCTCCATTCCCCATGGACAATGTGTTGGATAATGTCCCGCAAACACTGACATGAGAGGATAGGCCATGTGTGATGAAACGACGGACCGTGAGTTGGAAGCTTACTTAAAGCGAAAAGGGCTCACCCGGCGCGGTTTCACAGTTGGTGCCTCCGCCGCATTTGCTGCGGGCGGGCTGTCGCACTTGGCTTATGCGCAGCCAAGCCTTGAGCCTGGGACCCGTACCGAAGTGGAGGTGTCAATTCCCACACCCGATGGGACAGCTGACGCCCTGTTCATTCATCCAAATACCGGCGCCCATGCCGCCGTCATTTTTTGGCCGGATATCCATGGCGTCCGTCCGGCCTTCTTTGATATGGCGCGGCGTCTGGCGGACGCTGGGTATAGTGTTCTGGCGGTCAACCCATACTACCGGACACATTCTGGACGGCTATTCTTTGACGGCGAAACGTTCCGCGATCCTGGCGGTCGCGAGCGCGTCGCCCCGCACTATACGGCGCTATCCCCTGAAACGGTCCGGACAGACGCAAAAGCGCTTACGGCATGGCTTGATGCGCAGCCGGCTGTGGACACGGCGCGCGGCATCGGTGCCGTTGGCTTCTGTATGACAGGGTCTTGGACCCTCCGCGCTGCGGCTGAAGTGCCCAGTCGGATCAAAGCGCCCTGTTCCTTCCATGGGGGCGGGCTCGTGACCGACGAGGCCGATAGCCCGCACCTGTTGGCCGGTCAGATGACAGGCGGTGTTTTGATCGCCATTGCCGAAAACGACCATGAACGTCAGCCAGAAGCCGAAGGGGCCCTCATCACCGCGTTTGCCGAGGCAGATGTTCCGGCTGAAATCGAGGTCTACGCCGATGCCTTGCATGGCTGGGTGCCAACCGATTCCGGCGCTTACAATCCAGAGCAATCGGAGCGCGCCTGGAGCAGAATGCTCGCCTTGTTTGAGGCTCAACTCGGCGCTGTCTAGCCGGACTTCACAGCGCGGCGATGATCTCCTTCAAGAGAGGATTGGGATATCGGCGCGTGAGCGTGACCGCGTAAAAAGACTCTGTGAGGCCCGGGAGTTGTGAAATCTCGACAAGGATCCCGTTGTGCAGTTCATCCTGGACAACGATAGGGGGAATGACAGCGAGGCCAGCCTTGTCCCGGGCCTCACAGAGTCATTTTACGCGGTCACACTCACGCGCCGATA
>JBCAWP010000278.1:0-3303 GCA_038534535.1 Pseudomonadota bacterium | reverse complement strand
CCTTGGGTGGCCGGGGGGAGGCGTTGACCCAAGCTTAGAGTGTTCGGGCATGCGACTGGCCGGAAGTGATTTGCCCAATTGGCCCGGCGGTCGATAGGGTCAGCTCGCATTCCAACGGCGAGGGACTAGTATGAGACGCTGGGTGGTCCTCTTGATTTTAGCGATGTCCTCCTGGTTCGCCGACGCGGAGACGTCCGTGCGGGCGGAGTATCATCCGCCGACAAATCTTTTCGCGCTGATGGATGAAACCGCGCTCTTGTATCCATGGTCGACCGATGCCTATCGGGAAACGTGGACAGAGCGGTTTGGCTGGTCCCGCGCCGATCGGGACATGATGCAGCGCTATAAGCGCTATCGGAAACGGACAGTGGATATTAGCGGGCAATCCAATCGATCGCCGGAGGACGGCCTGTTTTCGACGCGCACGGCCGCGCTGGAAGACACAGATGCCCTGGCGCATCATTTCATTACAGCGGCGAGCGTCGATGATGCGCTCGCGACATTAGAGGCGGCGGCGCCGGCTGATGATGCTCAGATGCTGCGGGACTTCTATGCGCACTTTCGGCCAGGCTGGGAGGTTATCCTCGAAGAGAGCAAGGTCTTTGAGGACCAGGCGGCGGTTCTGAACGCCGATCTTTCTGGTGATCAGGTTGATGCATTCCTTGGGCGTATGACGGCGTTCTACCGGGTTGATGGAGATCTCGAATTTACGCTGCACTTCGTCTGGTGGCCGCCCATCGACCGGACGATTGCCGATCTGTTGGGTGAGACGTTTGTGCTGTATCGCCATCCGGAGCGCCACGCCGGCGAGACTGACCGGGCGGAAATCGCGATGCACGAGGCCGCCCATTATTTCAGCGCGCGCCAGCCGGCGGCGCAGAAAAGCGCGCTGACGGCCGAATTCCTGGAGATCTGCCCCATCGAAGCGGACAATCTGATGCATGTGATCGAGGAGCCTCTGGCCGTTGCCTGGGGGCAGGCGGCGTTCGCCAAATATGGCAAAGGCGCACCACTGAACCCGGAACAGAACTGGTATCGCCCGCCCATGCCGGATGTGATGGGCCGGCTGCTCTGGCTACATATCGACCAGTTCTACGAGACCGATGCGACGATTACGGACGGACTCGTGACCGAAGCGGCGGGCTATTGCGCGCGCATCTTGGATGCGGGCGAGACCGTGCGGCGCAAGCGCAGCTGGTGGCCATTTTGATTAAGTGGCGGCTGCGGCTCGCCTCGTCCAGATCAACGGCCCATTGATTTGCCCATCGATCCAGCGGCGCCAGCAGCTGAGAGAGAGAGCGTCCATATGGGGTGAGTGCGAAACCACTTGTGCCCAACTCGAAATCATCGCCCTGACGCCGACGCCCGGCTTCACTCCGCCGCGGCGAGTTCGCGTTCGGCTGCCTGGTCTTCGAGGAAGCGTTCAGCTTCCAGGGCCGCCATGCAGCCCATGCCAGCGGCGGTGACGGCTTGGCGGTAGGTTTCGTCGGTGACGTCGCCAGCGGCGAAGACGCCTGGGATATTGGTGGCGGTGGAGTCAGGCGCGGTAACGATATAGCCGTTCGGTTTCATCTCGACCTTGTCAACAAAGAGGTCCGTCGACGGCGCGTGGCCGATGGCGATGAAAACGCCGTGAACATCCCGCTCTTGCACATCACCGGTCTCGGTGGATTTTAGGCGTACGCCGGTGACGCCGAGGGGCATATCGGTGCCGACCACTTCCTCAAGCGTGTGGTTCCAGACCACTTCGACTTTCGGGTGCTTCAAGAGCCGGTCCTGCAGGATCTTCTCGGCGCGCAAGGAATCGCGCCGGTGCACGAGGATCACCTTGGAGGCGAAGTTGGTGAGGAAGAGAGCTTCTTCCACGGCAGTGTTTCCGCCGCCGACGACGACCACGTCTTTTTCGCGGTAGAAGAAGCCGTCACAGGTGGCGCAGGCAGAGACGCCAAAGCCCTGGAACTTTTCTTCCGAGGGAAGGCCGAGCCACTTCGCTTGGGCGCCGGTGGAGATGATGACGGCGTCTGCAGTGTAGACGGTGCCGGACTCGCCGACGGCGCGGAAGGGGCGGGTTTCCAAGTCGATCGAGGCGATGTGATCCTCGGCAACGTCCGTGCCCATTTTGACGGCGTGCTCGCGCATTTTGTCCATGAGCTCGGGGCCCTGGATTTCGGCAAAGCCCGGATAGTTCTCGACATCTGTTGTAATCGTGAGTTGCCCCCCCGGTTGCATGCCGGTGACGACCAGGGGCTTGCGGAGGGCCCGGGCAGCGTAGACCGCGGCGGTCCAGCCGGCGGGGCCTGACCCTATGATAAGAACTTCAGCGTGGCGGGGCTCTGTCATGGCGACGCTCCTCTTGTATGTCGGGGCAGGCGCGGGGGCCCGCTTCAATAACTGTTCGGCCTATCTCTATGGGGAGTCTTGGCAGCGGAATAAAGAGGGGGGAGGGTAAGCCCGGCTGACCTCAGCTGTCAGTGGGGCTGATTGTGACCGGGCCCGTCTCCGTCAGAGTGAGCCCCGCCGGCGCGCTTGACAAGCCGGGCGGCTTCGGCTCGCTCGGAACCGGATAAGGAGAATTGGACGTCCATGGCTTATGTGATTGCGGTGTCTGGTGGATCGGGGTCTGGCAAGTCGACCCTGGCTGAGGCGCTGGTGGCGCGGCTGGGATCGGACCAGGTCGTCCTGTTCCATGAGGATGCCTATTACTGGCCCCGGACGCATTATCCGGAGGACATGTCTGTCGGTGCGATCAATTATGATCACCCGGCCTCAAAGGACGCCGAACATCTTGTGCAGGACCTTAATGCGCTGAAGCAGGGCCATGTGATCGACCAACCGGTTTACGATTATGGGCGGCACGACCGATCGAGAACGGAGGTGCGGCGGCTGGCGCCGGCAACTGTCATTCTGCTGGAGGGCATCCACGCCCTTTCCATTCCGCAGGCGAACGACCTGATCGACCTGCGCGTCTATGTCGACACGCCGGACGATCTCCGGCTCGCGCGCCGGATCCGGCGCGATGTGGTCGAGCGGGACCGGGACATTGAGGGCGTCCTCAGCCAGTATATGCAAACCGTGCGGCCCGCCCATTATGCCTATACGCACCCGGCGAAGTTCGGCGCAGACTTGGTGATTGCTGACGAGGGGCTGCCGGCCTTTGGCGATGTACACCCGTCCGAGGCGGCGATTGAACGCATGCTGGCGCCGGTGCTCGACCGGTTGCGTGCGGTCGGGATTCTTGAGGATTAAGGCATCAGCTTGATGCTGGTGGAAAGCCAAAATGTGGTTTCCCGTTGGTTGTATGGG
>JBCAWP010000277.1:0-3310 GCA_038534535.1 Pseudomonadota bacterium | reverse complement strand
GGGTGGCCAAGCTTTGTTCGCGTCAGACACCATGCCCATGATCGTTTTTGAAGCTTGCGACACTGGACACCTGTCGGCGTGCAGGGACATCCTGAACGCCCTAAGTGGCGGACACCTTTCATTTGGTCGCCTGCGCCAAGACGGAGCGCTCGCCGCCGTTGACGAGTCCGGAACAAATGATTTCGTCGCCTATTCTACCGACAAGGCGGCAGCGCTCCGTCTTGGCGCAGGCGACCAAATGAAAGGTGTCCGCCACTTAGAGCGTTCAGGATGTCCGTGCACGCCGACAGGTGCCCGGTATCGCAAGCTTCAAAAACGATCATGGGCATGGTGTCTGACGCGAACAAAGCTTGGCCACCCTTGAAGACTTCAACCTCAAAGCCCTCGACGTCCACTTTGATCAAGGCCGGTGTGCCATAGGCCTCGCACATATCGTCAAGGGTTGTCGTCGTGACCGTCTCCTTATGAGCGCCTTCGCGCGGCTCGAAACTCGCCAAATCACTCATATCTGGCGTGAAGAATTCCCGCTCCTCCGACATGCTCGCAACGGCCATATTTTTCAAAGCGACGTTTTCGAAGGGAGCCATCGACTTTTTAAGGAGTTCAAAAGTGCGGCGAGAGGGTTCAAAAGAGACGACCTGCCCCGACGGGCCGCAAAGATGCGAAAACAGCGCCGTCGTGTATCCGACATTTGCACCAATATCGAAGACGGTATCGCCCGGGGTCACATGGCGCATGGCAAAAAGATCTAAGCCACGCTGATGCGGAATTTCCCCTTTCAAAAGCATGGGGATGAAGACGTTTTCGCGCAGGTCAGCCCTCAGTTCCCGCGGAAATCGGTCGAGTTTGATCGGAAAATCGTGAAGCGCTGGATCATTTCGAGCGGCCAGTCGGATCAGGCGCGCATAGCCGCGGGGAAGCTGCCTGGCGATAGATAAAAGAAGCTTGCTACTGGTTTTCATCGGATCGGTCTGGCAGGCCTTGATTAATGCTTCTGGCGGCGAAACTCGCGGCAATAACAAATTTGGAACCGAGATAGATCGGAACGGCCATTGCAGCGCCAGCGATACCATATACTTGGATCAGTGCAATCGATGCGAGCAGGGTTATGAGGGCTGCGCCAATCGATACGATGAGAAAGTATCGCGATCGGTTATAGGCAAGGCAGATCTGTAGGGCGAGCTGGGCCAGGACTTCAAAAACATATCCCGCAGCGATGAACACCATCAGGTTTGAAGCGCTGGTATAGGTTTCGCTTAATAGCAAGCTGGCGATCGGGGCATGAAGGATATGAAACGCCAACATTCCAGCCAGCCCGGTCGACACAGCGAGGGCCGCCCAGGCTTTGATCACCTGCTGCGCGGCGGCGCGGCTGCCCGAACTCACGGCGTCATAGAGTTTGGGGCGGAGCCAAGTGTCAAGGAAGGCGCCGAGCATGATATAGGGCCGGCTCACAACGGCATAGGTCGCTGCGTAAAGCCCGGCCAATTCCAGGCTGCCAATGCCTGCGAGTATATACCGGTCACTGACACTGATAATCCAGGTCATGAGCGCAACCGGGAGAAGCGGCAGAACAAAAGTGCGCACGCGCCGGCGCACCTCCGCGGGGGCAGGGTCATTTGCCGTGGGGCCCGCTGACCGCTCGCCAGGTGTTGTGGTTTGACCTTCGAGCGTAATTGCGCGGGCGAATACGAGACTGACAAAAAGGGTCGCGGCCGCATATCCGAACAAAACGCCCGGCACTCCGCCACCAAGGAGCATCAATATGGCAAGGGCTGCCAGAGGGCGTGCCCAGGCTTCAATGGCCCGCCAGAGCGACATCGCCCGATGGCGCTGCGCGGCATTCAACAAAGATGTTTCGTAGGTCCGGACAAGATCCGAGACGAGTACCGCCGCCATGGCCACACCTATCCATGTGGGAAGGCCGGCGCGCGGCCCGAAGATGATACCCGCCAAGATCAGCAGCGCCGAGATGAGTGCCATCGACTGTTGGATGAACCGCTGGCTTTCCCGGCGAAGCGTGGCGGACGCAGCCGGGGTGCGATAGTCCGCGCGGAACCTGGCCGAGGCCTGAATGAAAGGTCGAAAGGCAAAATCGAACGAGAGAAGGATAAAGCCAAGAACGAGGGTCAACTGACCGTAGACATTTGGGGGCAACAGTTCTGTGAGAATGCGCAGGGCTGCAAGGCCGCCGGCCGCCGTGAGGATCTGACCTACGAGGATCCACGTCGCTTCGCCGGACAGCCGACGGAAGGCTGAGGTGCGCGCGCCGCGCTGGGTTTGCTCGGTATCGGTTGGATCGGTCACGCTTGGGTGTCACATTTGAATGGGGGCGGGCGTCAAGCGGCTTTGGAGCCGGGTTGCCGATTGTCGAGGCGCGTGAGGGCCTCGTTGATCTTGGCGCGGAAAGCGGCGTGGCCAAAACGCCGGCGCGTTTCTGCGGCGAGGGCGAGGCGGTCCGCATAGGTCATGGCTGTCGCTGCGGCCGCGGCTTGAACAAGCTTGGTTGGAAAATTCTCAATATTTGTGAGTGTTCCAAGACCTTGTAGCGCATCAATTGCGCCGCCGACATCAAGGCCAATGGCCGGCGTTCCGGATGCCATGGCTTCCAGGTAAACGATGCCGAACCCTTCTCCGGTGGATGGCAAGGCGAAAAGATCGGCTGCCCGATAGAGATCTGGTAGATCGCCGGCGGGCACTTTGCCCAGAAATCTGACTTGTTCGGAGAGGCCAAGTTCCTCTACAAGCGCCACCAGCCGGTCCTTATCATCGCCCTTGCCGGCGATGAGATAGACGACATCTCGCCCGTCAATTGAAAGGGAGGGGAGGGCCCGAATAATCTTCTCGTGCCCTTTATACCCACCTTGCCGCGCATCCAGCCGGCCTACGGTGAGAATGGCAAATTCGCCGTCTAGATTGAACCTTTGGCGTGCCTGGTCGCGGTCGCCAGGTGTAAAACTCTCGCCGACTGTGTTGGGAACAACCAGGGTCGTGTCGGTCTGCTGGGAGGTGGCGGCGCGATAGCGCGCTTGGGTGTCCTTACTCACGCAGAGAACAAGGTCTGACTGGTCAAGTGGGCTGAGATGGTGCGGCGCAATCGGGCCCCAAATCTCGGTCCCGTGGAGTTGGCTAATTAGTCGCGCGCCCGTCAGCTTTGCGAGGCGCGCTGCGAGCGGGCCATGGTAAAGGTGCCCGCTAAAGATGATTTTGGGTCGCCGTGTGAGTGTGATTTTAAGTGCGGATAGCGCGTAACGCGCCCTCGATTGGATTGGCTTTAGCTGAATTAGGCCAGCGGGGATCGCATTGTCCG